>CAZURY010000042.1:0-3425 GCA_964623145.1 uncultured Desulfobulbus sp.
ATTGCCTCTGTACAAACAACCTGTCAGTAATAAACCGGGCGGCTACATTCGCACCATTTTCACGCGGTTTTTTGCCACTCCCCCTGCTGAGCAACTCGGGCAATCGCTGCAGCCATCTTCCGCTCTGAAAATCAACCGCTCCTATCGCAAGTCCTATATTATTGTGCTCAATAAATTCAGCAAGAATTGCAGATTCACGAAATGTTTCTCTGCAGACATAGGCATACGGGACTCCGGCTGCATATACCTCGGCCAGGGTTGAATAGCCGACCTTGCCCACGACCAGGTCGGATGCAGCAATCAAATCCGGGTGATACAAACCGCACTGTCTGGGAAGCTGGTAGATATTTCCGGAAATTGTCAGCGACTTTCCTTTACCTGCCAGCAGAAAAACATGTTTGCCGGCCTGTTGCAATGATCCCATATTGTAGTCATCCCCGGCAAGACCGCCCATGGTCACCAGAACCACTATTGCCTGCTCATCAATACCAAGAAATCTGCGAATCCACCTCCTGTCTTTTTTCCCGATCCGGCTGACCGGAGGAATACGGACAGCTCCCGCAACCGGTCTGCAGACAGGATCGGTTTGCAGGTGATAATCCGCCTGCCCGTAGAGTTCTGCCAGATGTTCAATATGCACCCCAAGGGCAGGCAGCTGCCTTTGATACCCCGAATAGATCCAGTCCCAGGTGAAATTTTCGATCAACAGTGAGGGGATGCCAAGCCGCCTGGCTGCAGCAATACCCAGAGGGGCGATATCGCAAAGGATACAGTCACAATCCTTAAAGATGTCCGCTGCCTTATCAATACAATCATTCGAGAGTGGATAAAACCTGTCCAGGGCCTGCCGGGTTGCCGGCAGATCTTCGACCAGGGAATTTTTCTGTATCAGGCCGATATCGGTTGTCAACCGAGAGTAAGAAAAAGATATGGACAGGGAATCGTTAAAAAACCAGCGAGGCACCGTGGTGCCGATTACACCCTGAACAACCAGACGTCGACCGATTGCCTCTAGAATTGCCGCAGTCCGAGCCGCATGACCAAAGCCGTGCGGCGTTATACAACATCCGATGCGCATACTCATTGGTCCGGTACTGCAACAATCAGGTAAGCGGCAAAATCGTTAACTGTTCTCTTCATCAGGCGGCTGCTTTTCTGAAGAATCGTCACTGTTAACCGGCAGGATAACCGTGAAAACACTTCCCTCTCCCACCGTGCTCCTTACCTTGATCCTTCCTCCATGTTTCTCAACGATATTTTTGGCTATGGCCAGGCCCAGTCCGGTGCCCCTGTTTTTGTCCGTAAAGAAGGGAGTAAAAATCTGGGCTCGATTTTCCTCATCAATCCCGATACCGGTATCAGCGACCGAAAGCGATACTTCATTCTTCTGCTGTTCATAGGCCGTGCTCAGGGTAAGAACTCCTCCCTCGGGCATGGCCTGCAAACCATTGAACACCATATTAAACAAAACCTGATACATCTGTTCCCCGTCCATCCATATAGCAGGCAGCTCCGGATCAAGTTCCAGAATCACCTGTACGCCTTTTTTCTCAAACTCCCGCTCAAAAAACCGATCAATACGCGTAACCAGCGTGTTGAGAGACTCGGGTTGCGTTGTCAGTTCGCGCGGGCGGGCGAAATCAAGAAATTCACGAACAATGTTATCGAGCCGGGTCGTCTCTTCAACAATAATACCGGCCAGATGCTCATTACCCGGAGCAACCTTGGAAATGCGTTTCCCCAATATTTCAGCCGTGGAGCGGACGATACCCAAAGGATTTTTAATCTCATGGGAAACTGCAGCCACCATCTTACCCAGGGTTGCCAGACGCTGGGCTTCGCCAAGCTTTTCCTCTAGAAGCAGCCGTTCCCGGGCACGTCTGGCCATTATTTTGTTTGCCCGAACGACAATAACCGCCAAAATGGCAAAAAGGATGCCCATAATCATAAGAGAGAGCAGGATAATTCTCCCCTGCAGACCAATGATTACCCGTAAATCAGCAGACAAATCCTGAACAACCTCGATCACTCCCATTATTTCACCGGACCGTGCTCCGGTTCGGTCTTCCTGACGGAAGGGGACATAGGTTTTCAAAGTACAGTAGACGGGCGAAGAGCCGGGCAGCAGGCTAAACAGGGACCCGCTGCTGACCAGGACGGAGTTATCTTCTCCCTTTTTTGCCTTTTCATATTCAAGTCCTCCCATATTTCGCCGTCCCACCATCTCGGTAATGGTGGAATAAGAGATTATATTTTCCCTGGAATCAAAAATGGTGACCGAATCAATGTGCATTCCTCGGGTAATATTTCGGACAATTCCATCCAGCCGTCGGAACTGCCGATCATCGGAAAGCGCTATCCGGCCATAGCGGACAACAGTCGGCAGAACAAACTGCAAAAAAACCTGACGATTGAGATTTTCTGCAAAAAGCTGAGAATAGGCTTGGCTGCGCTTTAAAAGCACATGTTTGGCATTGTTGGCAAGAATCCAGGATAACAGCAGGGAGGCACAGAAAATCAGGGCAAGGCTGGTAAAGGCAAAATACTTGACCAATTCAAAAGGCAACAATCCTTCCCTGGCCGGGCGACGAAACCTCATTGCCCTCAGGTTGCCGATGAAGCTGAAGGCAAGAGACCTGAGATGCTGCAACTGTCGGCGCAACCGGTCCGTTAACCTGGCCGGCAACCAGCTTTTTATAAATGAAAACCTGCTTTTTATAAATGAAAAATCAACCTTCCAGGGTATCATTACAGACTCCGCAGCGCCTACATTGCCTGGTATCACAGGGAGAGGTTCTCTTCAGTCGAAAGGCCCGCTCAAGTTCCTGATAGAGATATCCGTCTCTAATGCCGTGATCCAGCACCTGCCAGCACATTAACTCTTCCTTCCCCCTGGGCCGGACTGCATACTGCCAGCTTGTCAACCCATGCTTTTTCATCGCCTGTTTAAACGAATACCTGCCAGTGCCCATATCAAGCAATACCGCTGCCAGTCGCCTGTCTCCTCGGGAAAACACCGCCTGTTCCAATACCCGTTCCGGACGATCGACCTTAAGGCGAATATTGGGAAGATCTTTGACCATCCGGCGAAGATACCTGATTTTCCGCTTTAATGCCAGCAGCGCTGCTGCTGATTTTTTCTCGGCTAACGCTGCCTCTTTATCAAGACCGCCAAACGAAAGATATTGAAACGGGGTCCAGGGCTTGGGAACAAAACTGTTGACCGACAGGGTTATTTCAGGCATCCGGCCCTGTTTGCGGGCAATGGGCAGGATGAGCCGGCGCAGGCGGCCAAGCATCCCGGCCAGTTCCTCAAGGTCCCTGTTGGTTTCCGTGGGCAGGCCGATCATAACGTAGAGTTTAAGATGCACAATACCTGCGGCCACCAGCCTGGCCGCCGCTCCAAGAAGATCCGCCTCGGAGAG
>CAZURY010000042.1:3525-10291 GCA_964623145.1 uncultured Desulfobulbus sp.
CGTTTGGGAAATCCCGGTGAAGCGGTAATTTCCAGAACCCGGCCATCTTCGCCATAAACCGGGGTATAGAAGGCAGGGATATAACAGCCCTCTATCAGGCCGCATTGGCGAAGCAGGTCATCCCTGTGGAGAGAGCCTTGAGAGGTCAGTGTCCGGGAAAACAGAGTTAAGAGTTCCGGCAGAACAGCTTCCGCCTCGCCGATGACCATACAATCGGCAAAAGGGGCAACGGGTTCGGGATTCATAAAGATACCGACCCCTCCCATAATAACCAGGGGAGAACCGGGCCCAATTACCCGGGAACGCTCGGCAGCCATGGGCGTGACACCTCCAGCCGCCAGCATCCCGGCAAGCCGGGGAAAATCGTGTTCAAAGCTCACTGACACACAGACAATGGCAAAATCCGTCAATGGCCGATTGGATTCAAGGGATCGCAGCGGTTGACCATTCTCGGGATAGACAATCCGCTCACAGACAATATCAGGCTGGGCGTTAATCAGGTCGTAAACCAGCCCAAATCCAAGATTGGAGACGGCCAGAGAATAAATATTGGGATAGAGAAGGGCCACAGGAATGCGGTCCTTCCATTTTTTTCGGATCGTCCCTGTTTCAGAGGCAAGGATGTCTGGTGGTGTCGGTTTAATAATCTGCTGCCGGCGGCCGGGTCAATCAGTAAGTGATCGGAGTTCAGGGTTAATTCGCTTTCTTGCGTAAATACGCCGGCTCATCGTAATCTTCAAGCTCATGATCGTCAAAGACGGGAAAGGGAAGTTTGGAGAGTCCGGATGGCATCTTATTGGGTTTAGCCACTCGCACCGGACGCTCCTCTCTGCCTGACTCTTCCGTCTCCCGCGATGCCGGAGAGGTTGATGAGGGCGCAGGAGAGACAACCTTACTTTTTACAAGCTCAATCTGGGAAATTGTTTCCGCCTCGTCAATGGAGTCAATACCGGTGGCAATGACGGTAACCTGCAGCTCTTCTCCACAGGATTCATCAAAAAGAGCGCCGATAATGACGTTGGCATCCTCATGCGCCTTTTCCTGAATAAGGGCGGAGGCCTCCATAAATTCAGCCAGAGTCAAGGTCTCCTGCGTAGCGGAAATATTAACCAGCACGCCACGGGCGCCGTCAATGCCGACATCTTCAAGCAGCTGATTATCAATGGCCCTCTTTGCTGCCTCGCTGGCCCGATTTTCACCAACGGCAGCGCCGGTGCCCATGATCGCCGGTCCCACCTCCCTCATGACGGTTCGCAAATCGGCAAAATCAACATTAATATGGCCGGGCAGATTAATCAGATCAGTGATACCCTTAACCGCCTGCAACAAGACATGATCCACCTTCTGCATCATATCGACCAGGGTGGAATTTTTCTGCATCAGTGAAAGCAGTCGATCATTGGGCACGGTGATAATGGTATCAGCGTATTCTTTAAGCTCTTCCCAACCAGCTTCGGCATTACGCATCCGTTTTTTAGCCTCAAAATAAAAGGGCTTGGTCACAACAGCCACAGTCAACGCGCCGGATTCTTTGGAGAGTTTGGCTATCACAGGGGCGGCGCCCGTCCCGGTGCCACCGCCCAGACCAGCCGTGATAAAGACCATGTCCGCTCCCTGGAGCGCGCTTTTCAACTCATCATAGCTCTCCTGGGCGGACTCACGCCCGACTTCCGGATCAGCGCCGGCACCCATACCCTTGGCGATACCGGGTCCAAGCTGCAGTCTGACATCGGCCCGGGATTTTTCCAGGGCCTGCACATCGGTGTTGGCCACAATGAATTCAACTCCGGACAACCTGTTCAAGACCATGGTGTTGATGGCATTACCTCCGCCACCACCGACTCCAATAACCTTTATAGTTGCTACAGACTCTTCTTCCGCGACTCTAAACGACATGGCTTTCCCCACTGACAAGAATGATCATTGTACGAATCCTTATCCACCCCGACAACATCAACAACACGCAATAGTTCACCGCTATCGGCAACTACCTGAAAAGAGCAATACCTTTGGTAAAAGTTCAGCTGTGCGTAATCGTGGCCGGCCCTCTATAGTCCGCCATGCGGCCGGCCGCGAGCACGTGCAGATGGCGTGCTGCTGAACTTTTACAACAACACAGCACCTCAAATCAGCGCCTGTTCATCATTGTGCCTGTATACCATTAAAACACCCATGACTAAAGGTTTTCCCCGGTATCAGACGATATTTTTCACCCAGCTTTTCAGCCGATGCACAACACCACCAACTTCTCTTGGCCCGGTACGTAACGACTGACTTCCATAAAGGACAAGTCCAACCGCCGTGGTGCAGCGGGGCGAACAGACATCCTCCACCCTGCCGCCAATACCGTTTGGATAGGCCATCCGGACCGGCATATCAAAAACCTGCTCGGCCATTTCGACAATATTTGCCAGCAATGAGGTCCCCCCGGTCAGGACCATACCGGCATTAATTCGGTTACGATAACCGGAGTTGCAGATATTGGCGTTGACCATCTGCAGAATTTCCTCAATTCTGGCCTCTAAAATCTCGACCATCACCCGCTGCGAGACCTTCCTGGGTTTCCGGTCTCCGACGGTCGGCACTTCGATGATCAGATTGTCCTTGATCATTGAAGAAAGCGCTCCGCCATAGAGATATTTTAATTCTTCCGCCTCCTGAAGAGGGGTTCGCAGACCTACGGAAAGATCACTGGTCAGGTTGTTCCCCCCCAGCGCCAGTTCCCAGGTATGCTTGATCGTGCCATTGCAGAACACAGCCAGGTCCGTGGTTCCGCCGCCTATGTCCAGGAGTACAACACCGAGCTCCAGCTCGTCTTTATTGAGAACCGTGTACGAGGAGGCCACCGATTCAAGAACAATTTCCGAAACAGCAAGACCGGCCCGGTTACAGCTCGTCACCAGGTTATGCAGAGAGGTGTTGTCTGCGGTGACGATATGGACATTGGTGACCAACCGTACACCGGTCATCCCCAGTGGATTCTGGATACCGGTGTGATCATCGACCATATACTCCTGAGGCAGGACATGGATAATCTGTTGATTATCAGAAATCTTTACGGTCTGGGCAGCCCGAATCACCTCATCTATCTGCTTCTCTCTGATCTCCTGATTATTAATCGCGATAATACCCGGTGAATTAAAACTCTTGATATGGTTACCGGCGATACCAACATATACCGTTTCGATGTCACAACCGGCCATATCTGCGGCGGCGTCGACTGCCTGGTGAATTGCCTTGACCGTGGATTCGATATTGACGACCACCCCTTTCTTCATCCCTGAAGAAGCAGCTGTGCCAACGCCGATGATGTCAACCCGGTCATCAAATACCTCACCAATGACCGCGCATATTTTGGTTGTGCCTATATCAAGACCGGCAACAAGTTCACCGGGTTCATGCTCAATACTCTCTTCCATTGGCCAATCACCTGCCAGGGTCGACCGTTGCAACCAGCACCCTGTTTTCCGTGTAATTCATTCGAATTTCTTTAATTCCAGCAATCTTTTTCTTTCGATACAACCGTTCCAGAATCTTCACCAGCCGGTAATAGCGGGTGCGTATTCTTTCCTTGCCCATGTAGATGGGGAAAGGCCGATCCACCAGGTAAACCGTCAAACCCCGGATTCCATCAACATGGACCTCGGATACTGCCTGGGCGGGAAGAATGGCATTTCCTCGGGCCGCAAGCCGCAGAAAGGATAAAGCGGCAGCAGCCGGTGTATCGGGAAGAATTTGTTTGTCTTCCAGGCCAAGGGTTCTCAACTCTCCGGTAAGTATAGGAAAATCTACATCCTGCCCCGGTAAAACCGGGGCAAATATATGTCCCTTTTCATCAAGATAAAAAAGCTGTCCGCCTTTACCTGTACCGAGATGAGCCAGGGCCAGGGGATGATGTTCCCGAACAGTTATTTCTACCCTGGAAGGCCAGTCAACATGGATATTAACCCGGTCCACCCATGCAAAATCCTGCATTCGTGATCGTGCTCCCGCCACATCAAAGCCAAGGAGATTCATACCCTGCTGGAGACCGCTTTTCTCAATGAGCTGTTGTCGGCTGACCATGCGGTTACCGGTCACGATTAGCTCCGTCAGACGAAAAATATCCGAAGAGGCAAGCCATCCGTAACAAAACCAGCCGCCCAGGAGCATAAACATCGGGACAACCGCAAACAAAACATAAATGCGCGAAAGTCTGCGCCCGTCAACATGCGGTCGGCCCGCTCCCCCTACCGGTGATGTCCCGGCAAAAACAGACAGCGCCTTTTTCCAGGCACGGGACAACCACTGCAGGCATACACCGATGACACCTTTTTTACGGGAAGTGTTCCGCGAATATTTTGGAGTGTATGGCGCCATCTGCCTCCTGAAATCCGAGTATTATGGTATCTTAAATTATATGTACTTCCGGCTCAAGAAAAATACCCGTTTTGATCCGTACTTTTTCCTGAACACGACGCATTAGTTGCAAAATATCCGTTGCTGTGGCTCCGCCGACATTGACAATAAAATTTGCATGCGCCGGGGAAACCATGGCAGCGCCGATACGCAGACCTTTAAGGCCGGCTGCTTCAATCAGGCGTCCGGCAAAATCATTCTCCGGATTTTTAAAAAATGACCCGGCCGAAGGCATGGATGAGGGCTGTTTTTCATTACGCAACTGCAAAAAATTTTGTATCTTGGCCCCAATTTGTTCAGATGACGCCGCAGCAAGCTGAAACTTGGTCATCAGGATAATCACCCCTTCCATGTCCAGGCCCTCAATAGTAAAACTGCGATAGCCGCTCTGCCACTGCTCCCGTGTTATTTCGTGCTGCGATCCATCACTGGTTACAATTTTCACTCCCAGCAGCGACTCGGCAAGACTCTGTCCGAAAGCTCCGGCATTCATTCGTATGGACCCACCCACACTGCCCGGAATTCCCGCTAAAAATTCCAGACCGCCAAGCCCGTTGCGACGACAATAACCAAGCAGCTCGGCAAGCAGGCAACCTCCTCCGGCTGTAATGACACCGGAAACCGCATCTCCCTCCAGCGCCGAGAGCTCTCCTCCCAAACGAATCAAAATTCCGGGAAAGCCCTCATCTTTGACCAGGATATTCGACCCCCTGCCAATAACCCGCCATGGAAGATTTTCCCTGCGGCAATAATCAAGCAACGCCGATACCAGGTCTGTTTTTCCCGCTTCGGCCAGGGCTGCAGCCCGGCCACCGGCACGGAGGGTGCAAAACCGCGCCATGGAAACATCAAAATATATATTGGCGCCACACAGGGATATCAGCTTCTTCTGCTGCCCGTTATTCAGCATCAGGACACTCCCGATTCTCCCAACAACTCCAGCAGTCGTTCTCCGGCCTGAACAATATTACCTGCGCCAAGGGTCAGCACAAGGTCGCCTTCCCGAAGCAAATTCCGGAGCGTTGCGGGCAACTCATCCACGCTTGCCACGTAATGCACATTGCGCTGGCCGTGTTCTTTTATCGCCTCCAACAGACGGGGTGTGCTCACCCCGGATATCGGCTGTTCACTGGCAGCATAAATATCCGTCATTACCAAGACATCGGCTCTGTGGAAGGCTGTCTGAAACTCCTCAAACAGGGCCCTGGTTCTGGTATAACGGTGCGGCTGGAAGGCAACCACAACTCTTCTATCCGGCCAGCCGTCCCGCACCGCATCAAGGGTTGCCCTGATCTCGGTTGGATGGTGACCGTAATCGTCAACCACCAGAATGTTTTTTGTTTCTCCTTTAACCTGCAGGCGTCGCTGCACACCGTCAAAGGTTGTCAGCGCCCTGGCAATAACAGTAAAATCAATATCCAGCTCCAGGGCAACCGCAATAGCTGCCAGACTGTTATAAACCGTATGTCTGCCAGGACGGTTTATCCTGACCCGACCAAGCTCCCGGCCACGGAAACGGACGGTAAACAATGTTTCAAGGCCCCGGCTTTCAACCCTGGTTGCATACAGGTCAGCCTGTTCACTCAGACCATAGGTGATTACCCGCCTGTGTATTTTCGGCAGCAGACTGGAAATATTTTCATCATCAAAACAGAGAATTGCAACTCCATAAAAGGGTAGAATATCAATGAACCGGAGAAAAACATCTTTAATATGCTCAATATCACGATAATAATCCAGGTGTTCAAGGTCAATATTGGTGACCACCTCGATCACGGGTGAGAGTTTGAGAAATGATCCATCGCTTTCATCTGCTTCCGCAACAAGAAAATCACCGCAGCCAAGCTTGGCATTGCCACCCAGGCCGTCTACCTTGCCGCCAACGACCACCGTCGGATCCAGCTTTGCCTCGGCCAGGATGGTCGAGACCAGAGAGGTTGTTGAGGTTTTTCCATGGCTGCCGGCTATGGCTATTCCGTACTTGGCAAGCCGCATAAGTTCCGCCAGCATCTCCGCCCGCTGGATAACGGGAATATGGGCCTCTTTGGCAGCCACCACCTCTGGATTTTCTGGATTTATGGCCGATGAGGTGACAACCACATCGGCTCCTGCCAGCCACTGAGCCTCATGCCCCATATGGATTGCTCCACCAAGGGAAGCCAGTTTACGCGTAATATCCGACTCGCGAAGATCGGAACCACTGACCTTATAGCCCAAATTGAGCAGCAGTTCGGCAATTCCAGACATACCGATACCGCCGATGCCGACAAAATGTATGTGTTTTGTTTTTTTATACATAAAATTTTAAGACGGATGATTAAACGTCCATTTCATCCTCTAAGGGGTACAGCTTTGCCGGTGATTCCTG
>CAZURY010000043.1:0-10271 GCA_964623145.1 uncultured Desulfobulbus sp.
CTGCTCAAACCGGTGCTGCGGGCCAGGAAGATCGCCCTGCGGGAACGCTGAGACGCAAGCCCACACCAAGGCCGTTACCAATATTCGTCTTATCCATTGGGCGGGACATAACTCAACGCAACTTCAATACGTTATCGTCTACCTTGCCAATCGCCCCTGTCAGGTACATCTACCGAATGGCACGCAAAAGAACCGATAGGTTAATCTCGCTAGTTATCAATAGCCCTCCGAACAACATTGGCGATATCCCCGGTTATAAATGGCTTCTTAATAACTTCCCGGATGCCAAGACTTCTTGCTTTATCCAGTGTAAGTGCCTCGCTAAATCCGGTGCAAAGAATGATCGGCAGATTCGGCCTGAGACGTAACAGTTTTTTTGTCAGCTCAATACCTGTCATGATAGGCATGGCCTGGTCAGTGATGACCAGGTCAAAATATTCTGGCTGATCTCGGAATAACTCCAGAGCCCTGACACTGTTTGTCGCGACTACAACGTCATAGCCAAGATGAGTCAACATTTGTTCCGCCAGTTTGACCAAGCTTTCCTCATCGTCAACAACAAGTATCCGTTCTTTCCCCTCCGGCGGCAACGAGGTTTCTATGGTCGTTTTCATGTCGTCAAACGCATTGATCCGGGGAAAGAAGAGATGAAAAGTTGTCCCCTTGCCGGGCTCACTATGGACTGTGATGGCACCCCCATGATCTTTTACTATTCCATAGACAACGGATAACCCCATACCCGTTCCCTTTCCCGCCTCTTTAGTCGTGAAAAATGGTTCGAAGATACGCTCCATAACAGCACGATCCATACCATGACCGGTATCTCGGATGCTAAGCCTCAAATACTGGCCTGGCGACAGGTCCAGGGTAAGTGCTGTCTTCTCGGCATCAAGGTCTGCCTCACTCACATCAACTTCAAGGATTCCTCCTCTTTTTTCCATGGCATGAAAGGCATTAATACATAGATTCATCAGTACTTGATGGATCTGGGTCGGATCCGCCATGATCTTATCCGCTCGGGTGTCGACATTTTCACGGATTTCAACATTGGGAGGCAGGGACGCGCGCAGGAGCTTCAGGACTTCTTTAACTATCAAATGCACCGGTACAGGCTCCTTGTGAGTTTTATTTTGGCGGCTAAAAACAAGGAGCTGCGACACCAAATCCTTGGCTCGTATTCCCGCACGGATTACCTGCAAAAGATCATCATACAGCTGGCTGTCCTTCGGTACGCCCTCCTTTGCAATATCGGCGAACCCAAGGATCGCCGCAAGGATATTATTAAAATCGTGAGCGATACCACCGGCCAAGATTCCCAATGCCTCTATCTTCTGAGCTTGCCGTAGCTGTGCCTCAAGTATTTTTTGTTCCGTTATATCTTTTGCTGTATGGATAATGCCGATAAAATTGTGTTGATCGTCAAAGATGGGCGCTGCAGAAACATGGAAGGTCTTTCCCAGACGAACATGCTCAATCTCTGTAGAATGACAGGTAAAATCACGAGTAATCAGAGTGGCCGGACAGCCGCTACAAGGACCGGATACCCCGCGAAACACCTCGTAACAGTATTTTCCCACAAGTTCCTCGGGCTCAGCCTTTAACGTCATGCACCCTACCCTATTGATGCGGATGATCCTCATATGCGGATCCTGAATTGTAACTATATCACCAATGGCGTCAAATGTTCTTCTCCATTCCTCCTTGTCTTTTTTTATTTGCCTCACCAACTGTACTTGCTCTGTGATGTCACTCATGATGGTCCGATATTGTCTAAAACTACTATCATCACCATCATTGTTATGAACAACGACGCTTTCAAGTCGAACCGGTACTGTCGTTTCATCATTTTTTACCACCATCACTTCACAATATTGACGTTTCCCAGTCTCAAACACCTCTCTACTATGCCTGTACAGAATGTCCTGATCTTCACTACAGACAAATGAAGACAATTTTTTCCCGATCAACGTCCCTCTTTCCATCCCAAGCATGGCAGCACCCCTGAGATTTACCTCCTGAATCACGCCGTTCTTCCCAAGCGTAAAGTAGCCGACAGGGGCAAAGTCATATAGATCCTGATACCTGTCCTTGGTGACCTCCAGCTCCACCTGAGCTAGGCGAAGTTCTTCATTTTGCAGCTCCAGCTCTACCTGATGCACGCGTAGTTCGTGTATCAATTTGCGGGTTTCCCAGGCCAATGTCTCATCTGGAACAACGTCTTCTTCCTTTATCACATCTTCTGCCCGTTGGCGAAGAGCGATGGCCACAGGCTTCCATTCACGGAATTTGGACTTCATTTATTGCTCCCCTCTGAAAAAAGAATACGGAACCCGACAGACAGGGCATTGGTCAGCTTTTGTAGAAGCAAAACTTCCCGATCGTCAAAGGCATCCATATCAACAGCACAAACGCGCAACACACCGATCACCTTATCACCTCTCATGATCGGCAGAGCAACAGAGGAAGCATACCCATAGCTGCTTGCTTCTGCCCGCAACGGCAGCCAAAATGAATTGGAATGGATGCGACGCATCACAACGATTTGCCCTGTACGAATCACATTCCAGATAGGGCTATGTTCCTGTTCAATCTCGTCAGAAGGAAGATCCGTTAACCTCCCCTTTCCCCTCACAAAACCGACATGAGTGCCCGCCTTGGGCGCCATACCTGCACCATTCTTGATCATCATAGCATGGGCCATTAGATAACTGGACTTCTCGACGAGAAGACGACACATTTCACCAAGCAACTGTTGTTTGCTTATGGTAGTTGTAAGTGCCCCGTTCCACGCACAGAGTACTTCGAATAACTGATTGGCCCGCAGAAACACTTCACCGACTTGCTTAAGCTCGGTGACGTCCTTGAAGTCCTCAATAATGCCCAAAAGTTGCCCGTTCGGCCCCCGGTAGGGCGTCGCTGTTACAATACAAGGGATTTTGCTGCCATCCAGCCGTTCTTTTTCGACTTCGAACTCCAGCCGCTTCTCTCCGGAGAGAATCCTAGTCAATGGACAATCCTTTGTATGACAAAGTGGACCGAGAAACGTTTCATAGCACTTCTTACCGACCAGTTCTTCACGGTTTAACCCGGTCAAAGTGGCAAAGGTGTCGTTAACCCTCAGGATCTCAAATTCCCTACTAATCACCCGCATACCATCTGCTGCGGTATTAAATATCTGATTTAATTCTTCATGTGAAACCCTGACAGCCTCTTCCGCCTGCTTACGCTTGGTTATATTTTCAAAGGTTATCATCGAACCCTCAATGACATTTTCAGTGGTCCGATAGGGCAGGATGCGAACTAAATACCACTGTCCATCTTCTGCTCGAACTTCACTTTCTCTGGGAACAAGGGTATCAAAAACATCTTCGACGTCCCGAAGAAGATCATCATAATCCAAGTGAATAACAATATCAGCGAGAGGTCGGCCGACATCAGTGGGGATGAGGCTGACAACACGGGTAGCTGCCGGGGTAAAGCGCTGAATACGGAGATTCTCATCAAGAAAAATGGTGCCGATTTCCGTACCGGCCAGCAGATTGATCATGTCATTGTTTGTCCTGGACAACTCATCAACTTTATTCTCAAGCTGCGAATTTAGAGTCACCAATTCTTCGTTGACTGATTGTAATTCCTCCGTGGCAGTCACCAATTCCTCGTTTGCTGACTGCAGGTCCTCATTGGTTGCCCTGAACTCCTCCTTGGCTGTTTCCAGTTCTTGGGTGATGGCTTGGACGTATTCTTTGGTAGAGCGTAACTCCCGCTCCAGTTCCGCCACTTTGCGACCATTTTTCTCAAAGGATTTTGGCGAACCTGCCGAGCGGGCGACTTCCGGAACCACGGCCTCCTCAAATATGACCATCAACAAACCCGATAAAGAAGCCGATTCCGGCAACGGTGTGACAATAAGGTTAAAGTACCTGAATTCTCCATTGGTCTTTATGCGAATCCCGTCTCGACGAACCACCTCCTTGCCTGACCTTGCCCTGCGAATGGCGTTTGACAGGTCAAGCCGCAACCCCTGGCGCGCCATTGCCACAATATTCAAGCTGGCTTCCCCAGCAGCCGGTTCCAGATAATGGCCAGTCTGGCCATGGATATAAAGGATAGTTCCCTGTTCATCAATGACCACACCGGCCGGAGCAAAGAGATCCAGCAAGATCTTCTCGGCCAGATCACGAAAACGATATTTCGACACATCATTCAATTCTCTCACTTTACGGACGGCTGTGCTGGCAGCCAAGGACCAAACGGGCAGATGCGGTGTTTGCATATGTACATAAGGAGCCTCTTTACGCCGAAACAGTTTCCACTTCCGGTCGACAACGGCAAAAAGATCGGTAAAATCTCCAATGCTCTCCGATGTTCCCAGAAAGAGAAAGCCATTCCGGCTCAGGGAATAATGGAAAAAAGGCAGCAGTTTTTTCTGCAATTCTGGCCGCAAGTAAATCAAGAGGTTACGACAACTTATCAAATCCATCTTGGAGAAGGGAGGGTCTGTCAAAACGTTCTGGGTGGCAAAGATCAACATATTGCGGATGGTTTTCCTAACACGGTACGTATCTCCCTCTTTGCGAAAAAAACGCTGCAACAGCTCGACCGGAACATCATCACTGATACTGAGAGGGTAATTCCCCAAGCGGGCAGTCTTGATAACCTCGTTGTCAAGATCAGTGGCAAAAACCTGGACCTTGAACTCCTGATTCAATCCATCCATCCGCTCCTGGACCAACATTGCTATGGAATAGGCCTCTTCTCCAGTGGAACATCCTGGGACCCAGATTCGCAGTGGCTGGTCTAAAGACCGGTTCGCCAAGAGCGGCAATATTATTTTTTTCTTGAGAGCCTCAAATGCCTCAGGATCCCTAAAGAAACCTGTCACCTTTACTAGGACATCTCTGGTAAGAGCCTCTGCCTCGGATGTATCCTGTTGAAGATAACGGAGATAATGGCCGATGGTGTCAATCCTATTCGCCTCCATTCGCCTCTTGATTCCGCGAATAATTGCGTTGGACTTATAGAGGGAAAAATCCCGACCTGTCTGGGCGCGGAGCACAACGAAAATCTTCGGCAGGTAATCGCCTTTCGGAGACCCTGAGGATATGCTTTCCTCCAACCGAGATTTGGAAAATCGGCCATCTCCATATCCTTGCAGGAGTACCGACATTCGATCAGGCGGAAGGATATAATCGGCCAAACCGGCGGAGATGGCGCTTTGCGGCATTCCCTCATGTCTAGCCGACAGGGGATCCTGTACCATGGTCATACCGCCTTGATCTTTAATCGCCTGCAGGCCTTGTGTACCATCCGTACCCGTGCCAGAGAGCACGATACCTATTGCTCTGGCCTGTTGTTCCTGAGCAAGGGAGCGGAAGAAAAAATCTATGGGGAATCTCTGACTACGCGGCCGGCTCGGTTCCAAAAGGACGAACGCCCCCTGCAACAGAGCCATATCCCGGTTGGGTGGAATCACATAGACACAATCCGGTTGAACCTTCATGCCGTCTTCTACCTGCAAGACACGCATGCTTGTATACCGTTTGATCAAATCGGCCAATGCGCTCTCTCGTGTGGGATCAAGATGTTGAACCACAACAAAGGCCATACCACTGTCCGCGGCTATGTTGACAAAGAACCGGGTCAGCGCATCCAGGCCGCCAGCGGATGCCCCCAAGCCCACCACAGTAAAGAAGAGACGCCCCGGCGTATCATTATCATTACCTTTTTCTCTGACCATCGCGAAGGACTCATTTATACCTTTCAAAAAAGGTATCACATCCCGCTTGATTATATACCAAGGTTCACAAATGACCGGTTTAAAAATCTATTATTTCAGCATGTTATACCAGAACGACCTGCCAACCACGTATGCTTTTGGGGTAACGACTTGATTAAATGTACTTGTTGAGAGGTCTGCTTGAGCCGGGACAAACCAGTACCCTCTGTATCAATGGAAGTAAGAGACATACCCTTTGCCGTAGGCTACCGGGAAACATTACGCGGGCAAAAAAAGCCGTGGGGCCCGAACGGCAGACGAACAATATAACCTAAAAGGATGGCATGGACTGTACATACCGAATCGTGCCCTTCCTGAACAAATGAGCAGCTCCCTGTTCTTGTAAAGAAAATAGAATATGACACCTTTTCACTTGAAAAAATCGTATTTTCATAAAAATATTTGATATACTATATAAGAATTTTAATGATATAACAAGGAAAAAGCATGCTAGATGAATATCATTCTCAACAACATCAACGAACTCATATGGATATATGAGAATGGTTTGCCGAGAAAAAAGGAAAATGCTATTGAACAGGCGCAGACACCGTGTGGTACGTTCAACAACGTACACTGAATTCCACAGACAATTCTCTCGCTCAAGGCCTGTCACCTACCGTGGTGAATTGTAACAATAAATAGTCACGGCCCAAGGGAGGCGGAAGTGAAGGGAGAAAGAGAACAAGATATCCTGAGCCGGGAAACAGCGCACAAACTGAAAAACATCTTCGGAACATTGATTGCCAATGCCGAGCTTCTCCTGGAATCCTGCGAGGGCCGGGACACAACCCGCATTGAACGTATACTGAATGTCTGCAACCAGGGGGTCGCCTTGCTGGAGCGAATCCGGGAAGATAACCTTTCTGACGCTACATTTGTCCCCGAGCCGGAGCAAATACCAGCAGGGGGGCATATCCTCGTGGTCGAAGATGAGCCAGCCATGCTCGAGCTCGAAACCAGGATCCTGCTTGGGCAGGGATATCGAGTAACTGCCTGCCGGGATGCCAACGAGGCTTTTTCTGCTTTCCTACAAAATCCGCGAGATATCGACCTGCTCTTGACCGACCAGGGTCTACCAGGCATCAGTGGTGTTGAGCTGATCAAAGAGATCCATACGCTTTACCCCGAACTCCCCTGCTTGCTCCTGACCGGTGACGGACAGTTCACCCCATCTGACGAAAACTTCACAGGTCATTTCACCCTGCTCACCAAACCCGTCAAGCGGAGCAGCCTGCTGGCGGCGGTATCGGCCCACTGCTCAGCCTAATTGCACAGCGTTCTTACAGAAAGAGCTACAATATTTCTGTTGCCCGGAGAATCTATGGCCCATATCCTTATAATAGATGACGAAATCTTGTTTGCCGAAACCGTGGCGGACAAACTGACAGCTCTCAACCACCGGGTCCAGTGCTCACCGTCCTTGACCGACGGCATAGCCAAGTCCGAAGCGGGAGACTTTGACATCATTATGCTCGATGTCCGGCTGCCTGACGGCAACGGTCTTGCGGCCATACGCCGCTTAAAAAACGTTGCCTCCGAACCAGAGATTATCATTATCACAGGAGCTGGTGATCCGGATGGCGCGGAACTGGCTATCCGCCACGGAGCCTGGTGCTATCTCGAAAAAACTTCGATTTTGAAGGAGATGGTATTACATCTCAGCAGAGCCCTCCAATACAGGGAAGCACTGCAAGGGCAACGGACGGCTCTTTCCGTTCTTCAACGGGATAATATTGTTGGGGACAGCCCCGAACTCCGAAAGAGCCTGAGTCAACTGGCCAAGGCAGCGACATCCACCGCCAATGTCCTCATTTCTGGTGAATCTGGAACAGGGAAAGAACTCTTTGCCAAGGCGATTCACGCAAATAGTCCACGACGTCAAGAGGATTTTGTTGTGGTCGATTGTGCGGCTCTACCGGAGCAACTAACGGAGAGCGTCCTTTTTGGTCATGTCCGGGGTGCATTTACCGGGGCTGACTACGAAAACCCTGGCTTGATTAAACAGGCTGACAGGGGAACATTGTTTCTCGACGAAGTTGGAGAGCTTCCACTTTCAGTGCAAAAAAACTTTCTGCGGGTCTTGCAAGAACGTACTTTCCGGCCAGTGGGAAGTCAAAAGGAAGAACAAAGTGACTTTCGCCTGCTCTCTGCCACCAACCGTGACCTGAACGTCATGGTCAAGAGGGGGTTATTCCGTGAAGACCTACTTCATCGCTTGCAAGGTATGGCACTGACGCTGCCTACGCTGCGACAAAGAAAAAGTGATCTCCCTCTGCTGGTCGAGCATTTTCTGAGGCAGATTTCCCGACGCTACGAACAACGGACCAAAGAATATCAACATGACTTTATCGAGTGTTTGCAGTGCAATGACTGGCCAGGCAATGTTCGCGAACTGCTCCAAGCATTAGAATCTGCATTCTTGGAGGCTTTTCATGTGCCGTGCCTTTTTCCACAGCATTTGCCGCTTCGTATCCAGGCAGCATATGCAAGATCGAAGATTCATGTCCAAAACAAGGGACAACTTGGCATTATTTTCCAGGAAGAGGCGGGCGTAAGGCCCTGGCGTAAGGCCAAAGCAGATTTTGAACGGAATTATCTCGAAAGCCTTCTCCGGCAAACTGGATCAAACAAAACCAAAGCTGCGGAGATCTCAGGCCTTTCACGAAATCGCCTGTATCAATTATTGAAAAAATATGCGCTTTCAGATTTTTAGCCTTTTCTCGACTACAAAGAACATAAAATATCACCAATGTGATGCTGAATAAATCCTCTCCAGAAACCTTATTTCCTCAGCCTTTCCCCCCATATTCAGTTTCCTTTGCCAGGCAAGACGCTGACGAAACTTCCTAGCTCCATAATCTTGAATTTGAATTGTTCAGCGGCAAAGAAAGCTCCAACCATATGGCTTCCTCCCAGGTTCTCTTTTTGAGACACTGTCAAATCAAGGTGACAAAGCGACATTACCAACAGGCACACCCCCATATTTTAGCAATAGCTGAAAAATACCCAACAACAACCAGTTGTACATATAGCGTGTAACACACCCCCTGGTCCACATCTTGCTTGCAGAGATAGGATTACATGTTACCAACATGATGACGAATTGGCCTTGCGTAGAGGCAAGCGAAGGCTCCATACTGTGGTGGTGATGATCTACACGTGACCGCAGACAAGCGTTTTCGCCTTTACCATCAGATCTCGACACAGCATCATTCCACACCCCCCGGGCAATGGAACATTGCAAAGCAGGACCAACTGTTCGCGATCGGTAACCGCTCACGGGATGTCCAACCATCCGTTTTTTCAACCCCAATGGTGTAGCTCTCAGGTGCCGCAGGTTTGTGCAGGCGTGCCTGACCGCTATAGCCCCACTATGCGGCCAGGCACTACCGTGCAAAGATGCGGTGCCTGTGAGCGCTTACCGCGATCAAGCTGATCCGGCCCTGCGGAAGCCATGGATGTCAACAACCAATTCAAGCGGCGTGTGCTTACAAAAACGGTTAAGGCAGAGATCAGCAAAAAGTCAACTCGGTATGATTACGTGAAAAAACTTATCCACCATCTGAAACCGTGCCCACAGACCAGAAGTTCAAGACAGATATCGCGCTTATCAAATTCAGTAATGTTTATCAATAGATGGTGTCAACTTTAAACTCTTGCAAAAGACAGGAGGTCGAACATGAGATTGGGCGACATTTCCGTACGAAAAAAGCTACTAACCGCTTTCTTTCTGATGTCTTTAGTTGTTGGTTATGTCGGATGGAGCGGACATCACGGTATCATTGATATTATAAAAAGTTCTAGCCTAATAGACGCTGACACAGAAATGCAGGTGGCTGTACGAGGAGAAGGACAGATAATTATGGAGTTAATCGCTGCTAGGCAAATAAACCGCCTTGAGGAGATATGGAAGCAGCATCTACAATTGATTAAACATTTTGAAATATTCTCTGACGCTGTTCTCTCCGGGAGGAGAACTACTTCTGGTATTACTTACGCAACAAATGATAAAAGCATCAAGGATATTGTCAGACATGCCAGGGAAATATATATGAACCAATATATATTAAACATAGAAAAAATATACACTCTGAAAAAAAACAGCATCCCTTCTGGTCTCAACAACAATAAACTGCAAGAGTCACTTCGGGAATTAGATCAAAAGACAGATAGCACAGAAAAAAGGCTCCTAGAATTGATCGGAGGTGTAGGCGACAGGGCCAAGAAAAAAATGGCTTCAACGGTCAGGAGCGTGATGTTTCAAGCTCTTGCTGGCACCGCGTTCGCCGCTACCATGGCTATCGGAATGGGTCTTTTTCTTTCAGCAAAAATAGCAGGCCCTTTGGGACAGGCTGTTGCTTTTGCACAAATGGTCACTTCCGGCAACCTTGTGGAGCGTCTTGACATTCGCCAAAAAGATGAAATCGGCATCTTGGCTGACTGAGGTGGACCCCATTGTCAAGACAAATATTGCTTCAAGTTAAGCAAAAAA
>CAZURY010000044.1:0-10128 GCA_964623145.1 uncultured Desulfobulbus sp.
TTTTTGTAGGTTGCAGATGAGAGAAATGCTCAATTTAGGTGGTAGTTGATGCCTGTCCAGCAGGGTCTCTTTGCATGATTTTTCGAAAAATTGCGGATCTTTTTTTGAAAAACTTCTTTTTTCGGACGGCTTTGATTGATGGTGTCGACTAAATTTCTATCTATCGTGTCGTGCAATGCCGGGATGATTCACAATAGCCTGCATTTCTCGAAGTCTGGTGGATAAGCGGAACGTAGTGAAAATTTCAGGCTATCTTTCCTGCATCTCTTTGTTTTTACTAATCATATAGTAGATTGGTTTTGTGGTTTTATACGTTTATTACCTAACTGATTTTGAAGGAGGAAATATGAAGAGGCAACAGCCGGATTACAGCCCATAAATTAGTTGACGGGAAGGCGATTGAAAAAGGATTGTCTCTTTGATCCGGAGATTGGGACTTTTGTTTTTTGTCCCCTTTAGTGACTATTGATTGATTAACGTCTTCACCGCAAACGGAGTGTCTGGAAGGTCGTGGTAGCGACAGAAATTGGTACTTTTAATTATAAGGAATAGATAATCATGTTTCATATGTATTTACCCATTGCCGGTAACAGCGTCAATATTTTGCTGATTCTCGGCCTGGGCGGATTTGTCGGCCTGCTTTCAGGAATTTTTGGGGTGGGGGGCGGGTTTCTCATGACACCGCTTCTCATGATGTTCGGTATCCCGCCGACGGTGGCGGCGGCAAGCGATTCCAACCAGATCGTCGGTGCCTCCACCTCGGGAACCATTGCCCATATGCGGCTTGGTAATGTTGATATCCCCATGGGGATTATGCTTCTTATCGGTGGTGTTGCGGGAGGTACCGTCGGGGTTCAGGTTATTAAGCTTCTTAAGGCCATGGGCAATGCTGATTTTCTGATAGCCATTACTTATGTCATCATGCTGGGTGGAGTCGGCGGCTATATGTTCTGGGAAAGTTTGCAGGGTATGCGTCATGATAATGGATTGCCGATAGAAAAGAAAAAGGCCCGTCCTGCTGCCGAAGAACGCAAATCCTTTGTTCAGCGGTTGCCCTTTCAGTATAAATTTGAAAAATCCGGCTGCGAGATTTCCATGCTCCTTCCTTTTGCCTTTGGTATTCTGGTCGGTGTCCTTGCTGCCATAATGGGGGTCGGCGGCGGTTTTATTATGGTGCCGGTCATGGTGTACCTGCTGCGTATGCCCATGCATGTCGTTGTCGGTACCAGTCTCTTCCAGATCCTCTTTACCTGTGTCAATGTTACCATCATGCAGGCATGGAGTAACCACACCGTCGATTTTGTCCTGGCGGTTCTTCTGCTTTTAGGTTCCACCATCGGCGCTCAAGCCGGTACGGCGGTTTCCAAACGACTCAACGCCGACCAGCTCAAAATTATGTTAGCCAGCCTGGTCCTGCTTGTCTGTGTGAAGATGATGGCGGGTCTCTTGATGACGCCCTCAATTATGGTTGCGCTGAAGGGCGGACATTAAAAGGTTTAAGGAGGACAATACGATGTCTCGGAATAACTATAAGTGGATAGCAGTCATGTTGCTGGCTTTGGGCTGGGCCGCTACGGCTGTGGCGGCAAACGACGTGATCAGCTTTAACCTCGCCCATAAAAAACTCAAAATTACAACATTTTACAACGGCACAACTTTAAAGGCCTCGGGAACCATTCCTGCTGATGCGGATGCCTTACTCCATGTTTTGGGAGCGAAAAAAAATGTGGCTCTCAAGGTTAAAGGCAGGGTGGCCGGTTTGTTATGGATGAACAAAACCGATGTGGAGCTGGAGAATACACCGGCAGTGTACATGGTCTATACTCCCGAGAAAGTGGGTAAAGATCTGTTACTCTCTCAGCTCGACATGGGTTACAAGGCGATGGTCAAAGATGTTGCCATGTTGGGAATAGGGTATAAATCACTGGTACAGGATATTGAGATCAAGCCTGCTTCTGCGGATAAAAAATTTGTCTTTGGCGAATATATCAAACTGATGGAAAAGGCAGGGGTGTACGGTGTATTTAATGGTACCGTGGAATATGGAACACCGGAAGCAGGACGGAAAACTTTTACGGTCACCCTGAAGATTCCGCCAAAGATGCATGCTGACACCTACCGGGTGGAAGCCATTGCCATCAGAGACGGGAAGGTTCTTGGTCAGAGCAGTGAAGACCTGACCATAGAACTTTCGGGACTGCCGAAAATAATTGCCTCCCTTTCCTATGGACATTCGCTGCTGTTTGGTATTATGGCAGTTGTCATAGCCGTTGCCGCCGGGCTTTTGATTGGTGTTCTGTTCAAAGGCGGTGGTGGTGCCCATTGATATCCTAATTATGTTGACAGTGAACGAACGATGAAACTGTTTGACCGAATATACAAATTTTTTCGCGGGCAGCAAAAGGAAATCGTTCCGTTTAAAATTCTCTTTGCCGAGTTTAAAAAGAGTCTTGAACTGAACAACCAGATTCTTGACCTCATTGCCGATGCCAATGACAAACTCAGCGGTGATTATATCTTCGGAGAGCAGTATATACAGCATACCTGCCGCAGGTTGGCGGATCTGGTTCGACAACTCATTGTTACTATCAATCATCTGACGGAACAGAAATATTCGGCCCTGTATACGAGTTTTCATAAAATTGAAGAAGAGATTGAGGCATTGTTACGGGGACGGGCATTGGGCCAGGTAAAAGATTATATCATGCCCTATGCGATGATCAGCAGGGCATTGACCGATTCCGTAGGCGGAAAAAATGCCCATCTGGCCGAGATCGGTACTTTACTTGATCATCGTATACCTGATGGTTTTGCCATTACAACTGAAGGATTCTCTCTATTTCTGGAAGAGAATAACCTGCGGGACAGGATTCTCTCCATCCGGCAACAGTGGCATCAGAGTGAATTAGCCGTTGATGAGGCATCCCGCCGCATACGGGGGGCCATTATGGAGGCTGAAGTACCGCATAAATTACGGCTTGAGATCCTGGCGGCTGCGGAGGTTCTCAGTCGACGGCATAAAGATATAACTCCCTGTTTTGCTGTTCGCTCCAGTGCTCTGGGAGAGGATGAAATATCTTCTTTTGCCGGCCAGTATTTGAGCCGGCTCAATATCCCTCTTGATGAAATCCCTCAGGCGTATAAGGAGGTTCTTGCCAGCCTGTATAGCCCGGAAGCCATGGAATACCGGCTGATGATGGATTTTCGTCCCCATGAAATCATGATGGCGGTTGCCTGTCAAATGATGGTGCCGGCCAGGGCCAGCGGTGTACTCTACACCTATGATCCCGTACGCCCGGAGGATGAAACGATGATTGTGAATTCTGCCTGGGGTCTGGGGGAACCCATAGTTGCGGGGGAAGTACCCACCGACCATTTCGTTATCGACCGTCGACCTCCGTATGAGGTTCGTCAGCTGGAAATTGTTCATAAGAGTGAGACCATGGTGTTGCACGGATGCGGAGGAACCGGCATTGATGGTGTTCAGGAAGAACAACGGTTGCAATCAAGCCTGACAAAGGAACAACTGCGAGAGCTTGCCGAGATCGGCATGCAGTTGGAAAAGTATTTCAAGCGGCCCCAGGATATCGAATTTGCCATTGATCAGCAGGACAGGATTATCATCCTTCAATCCAGACAATTGCGCCTGCAGCATACGAGAGCGCCCAGGGCCTGTGATTTGAGTGATCTTAGTGAGAAATACCCGGTACTGATCCGGGGAAAAGGGATTGCCGCCATGGAGGGAATTGCCACCGGTCCAGCCTGGGTCTTCTCCGAGGGAAAAAATCTCAATGATTTTCCCATGGGGGGAGTTCTGGTTGCCTGTCATGCCACTCCACAGCTGGCCCGGGTAATCCATAAGGCTGCCGGATTTATCACCGATGTCGGTTCCACCACCGGCCACCTGGCCACGGTTGCCCGCGAGTTCAGAGTGCCGGCGCTGTTCAAAACGGAAAATGGAACCGAGGTTATTGCTGATGGTGAAGAAATTACTCTGGATACCGAATGTTTGACCGTTTATAAGGGGATTGTTCAGGAACTGCAATACTATAGTATTCAGGAAGAACCCATAGAAGAAATGTATGAATACCGACTGCTCAGGCGGGTACTGAAAAAGATAGAACCTCTCAATTTGACCGATCCGACGGCTGACAACTTCACGCCTGAAGGTTGCAAAACCTACCATGACCTGACCCGTTTTGTCCATGAAAAGGCTGTGGAAACCATCATTGATCTAAATTTCTATCATGCCCATCATCGTGATAGCCAGGCCGGTAAACTCCTGTGGGATTTTCCTTTGGATCTCATCCTGATAGATGTTGGAGGCGGGATTGAAGGCGGGCATGCGCAAGGTATTCGTCCACAGCAAATTACCTCGGTACCCATGCAGGCGCTGTTGAAGGGTATGTCGTATCCGGGTATCTGGGACATGGCTCCGGCCGGGGTCGATTTTTCAAGTTTTATGTCAAGTTTGACCAGGACCTCATCCGTTCGTGCTACCAGCCCCGAGGATGTAGGTCGGAATCTGGCCGTGGTTTCAGCGGAATACACGAATATAAATTTCCGCCTTGGTTATCATTTTACGGTGATAGATGCCTTTGTTTCCGACAATATCTTGGATAATCATATTTATTTCCGATTTTCCGGCGGGGTTACGGAAACAATCAGACGGTCACGCCGAACACGTTTACTTGCAAAAATTCTTACCTATTATGATTTCCTTTGTGAGGTATATGGTGATATTGTAGTAGCCAGATTAAAAAGAACGAACAGGGACAGGATCTTGAAACGCCTGTTTCTTCTCGGCCTCCTTGTCGGGTTTACCCGGCAGCTTGATGTGGAAATGGTCAACGAGGAGACGATTGACATCTTTTTTAACGAGATTAGAGGCATCATGGAGCAAAAAGATGGAAAATAAACAAACCAGTATCCTGATTCTGGATGATGAACCCATTGTCGGTAAACGACTGAAGCCGTCACTTGAAAAAAAAGGCTATGAAGTAGAGGCATTTACCAGCAGTAAAGAAGCCTTGGAACGTATTGAAGATCGTCCGTTTGATATTGTGGTCACTGATTTGAAAATGGAAGGAGTGGACGGAATGCAGTTTCTTACCCTGGTCAAGGAAAAATACCCTGCCACCGAAGTCATTGTTATTACCGGATTCGCCACCATGGGCATCGCCAGGGAATCATTTAACAAGGGAGTATTTGATTTTCTTGCCAAGCCATTCAAACTGGGAGAAATCGTCGATATTATAGGCCGGGCTGAGGCAAAGATAAAGAAAAGCCGAAAGATATGATTCCTTTAATTTCGTGACGATCATGTTAAAAACTCTGTTATGTGTCGATGAGAATTTAGCCTCAAGCATAGCCTTGCGCTTTACAGCATATCTCAATAAATTTATTTCTCTTTCGCTTTTTGTCGTTCATGTAGAGCAACCCGACGAAAAGGAACAGGTCGGTTCAGGCTGGGTTCAGCGAGTCTGGGAGGAGGGAGTAGGCGCCAATGGCCGGCGGGCGGTGGCGCGAATGCTGCGGACGGAAAATATCGACTGCCCGCTGGCCGGGCGTCCTAAAATTTTTGTCGGCAATCGGACGGAAGAGATCATGTATGAATTACGAAGTGGTTCATACGATTTGTATATTGAGGGATATTTGAACATCGCCGATTCAGAGCAGTTTTACCAGGTGATCAGTTCACCGCTTTATGCCCAGGCACCCTGCTCCGTATTGCTGGTTAAGAATCTTTCCATCAGTAAAAAATGTGCTTTGCTCTGTGCCGACAGTGTTGACTCCAAAATATTGGTTGAAAAAAGTATGGAGATATTGGGAGATTCGACCTTCGGTTTCGATATCGTCTATTTTAAATTCAAAGAAAATGAACAGTTGGAAATTCTGGCAGCCGAAGAAGGCGGAGGTAATCTCAAGCAAGCTCAAGCCCTGCTTGATGGAAATGGTAAAACAGCGAATAATATCATTGTGCTGTCAGGGACTCCTGAACAGGTGGGCGATTATCTCAAGGATTATGCCCTGGTAGCCTCCACCTTACCGGCAAGGAAAAGCATGCATATGTCAACTTTGGCCAATTCACTGGCATCTGTGCTGTTGTTACGTTGAAAATGCCACACCCAGGAGAGAGACAGGGAGTGAATATATGAAAATTCTGGTTGTGCTGGATACGCATGAATACAGCCGAAATATTATGCAGGATGTCACCAGACTTGCAACAAACACTTTGGCTGATATTGTTTTTTTGGGTGTGCAGGAAAAAAGTAATAGCAAGCCGGAAAGATCCCTGGTTGCCGCTCTCTTGCGATATCAGCATGATTTATATAGTTCTTTTTCTCCTGAAGATCTGCCTTATGAAGAATTTTCCAATATGGAATGGCAGAAAAAAAAGTGTGGAGACTGGTTACTCAGTTCTCGCAGTATGAAAAAATTTACCCTGAGGATACGAACCGGTAGCGTGGCAAAAGAAACCATCTCTCTGGCTGCGGAGATAGGCAGCGATTTGATTATTCTTGGTTGTAGCAGTAAATACGGTTGTGAATGGGATGGCGAGATGAATGTGCCGTTGCGTATTGCCCGGAATGCGCCCTGTTCGGTGTTGGTGATCAAAAAAGTGGGCAGGGTCAAGCAGATTGTCTCCATCCTTGACCAGTCAGCAGTCAGTCAGGAATCTCTTGAGATGGTCAATCAGCTGGTAACCCTGCACGATGCCGGCCTGAAGATTGTCGGAGTTAAGGAACAGGGAGCCAGGCAGGACAAGATCGAAAGGCAGATGGTTGAACTGCTGAAATATTATAATGAACGCCGGATTAATGCCTGGATCAAACTGCTGAACAGTCAAGAGATTAAAGACTATGTCACTACATCCTCCAGGGAGGGGATTGTCGCCCTTTGGATGGGCGGGAAAAAATCCCTGTTGAGAAAACTCTTTTCCCGATCTATGGTAGACAGGCTGCTCGGAACTACTCAATCGTCGCTGCTTGTTTTGCGGTAAACCATATGTGTTTGTTTCCAGGCAACAGGTAATGAGAATCTCGACAAAAGAATAATAATTTATCGGTTCCTGCCCCATCTTATTCCGTAAACCTCTACGGACGGAATATCTTAACCGACGATTGTGGTGCGGAAAGACCATGTACCCATTCGCCCTCTCAGTTGTCATACTTTTTTCTGTTGCAATAATCCATGATCAGCCGTCAGGCATAGAACAGTTATGCGATGTAGGCACAGTGTAGTATCTGCAGGAAAAGATATTTATGCTGTTTCTCTCTGAACCCACCGGCAATGAGGCATTTTTAGTCGCATAGATATGTTGTACGTGGTAAATATAATAATTTGTTCTAATTCCGTTGATGCCTGGCGTACCTGCTATAGAAGATGAACTCGTCACAAGTCAAAAGCAATCAATGACATGGTGAAGCAAAAACATAGATATGCATGGAAGCGAGCCCGAAGTATTCACTACGTTCTACCTGAATAGTTCATTTTAGGTTTTGTTTATCTGCAAGACTCCGAGGACTAATATGTTGCGAATCGTCCCAGCATACACCCCGCAGTAGATCGAAATTTTTACTATGATATCAAAGATGTGAAAAAAGGAATTGTAATTAATGGAGCAGAGAAAACCTCATGCCGGCCCTTTGAGTGAGGAACGAAAAGCTGTTTTTCAACCGGTTGAACTTGCGCTGAAACATCAGCGTCTGGCCGGTAAAAGAACAGATTTTCTCAAAGAGATATTTCCGGCCCGCAAGGTCTATTCCGAAGAACTTAAGCGGGATCTTGATGAGATCATGCAGGCCATACTTGAGGAGGAATCCCTGAATAAGGCGTTATCACTCCTTGGCACAAAATATGCCATTGAAAGAACCCTGCTGGCCGAAGAACGTAATATCATGGCCGAGGAACGCAACCTTCTGGGAGAAAAACGTACTCGCAGATCCCAAATAAGAACCGAGCTTGCCGAAAAACGAAGCGGTCTGGCCCGCATTCGAACCCTGCTGGCAAAAAATCGTTCCTTCCTTGCGGAAAAACGGACATCCATGGCCCAGCAGCGAACGACCCTGGCCAAGGCACGGACCCACCTGGCCTTCATCCGAACGGGTGTCGCCCTGGTCGCGCTGGGCAGCGCCCTGACCCGGTACTTTGGCCTCGGCTGGTGGACCATTATGGACGGTTCCATCCTGGTGCTCGGCATTATCATGGTCGGTATGGGTATTTATTTTTATCTACCCGCCAGAAAAGAAGAAGGGCGTCTGATCGATATCATGCAGGAGAAAGAGGATGAGCTGATGCGGCGCAAACCACGCATTCTGGTTCTTGATGATGAGGAGGCGGTGTGCAGTATGCTTAAGGTGTACTTAAGAAAATCCGGCTACGAGGTGGAGGCCTTTACCAACCCATATGTTGCTAAACAACGATTTGAGGCCAGCCAGTTTGATGTTGTTATCACGGATATGATGATGGAGGGGATGACCGGGAAAGAAATTCTGCAATTCGTCAAACGTATCTCACCGCAGACCCAGGTTATTATGATTACTCATATGGACGAAGAGTTTATTGAGGATTTCAAGGGAGAACTCTTTGATTACTTTGCAAAACCGGTCGACATTAAGAAATTGCAGGCCAGTGTTAAACGAGCGGTTGAAGAGCGAATGCTGGTCTAGGAGAATCAGAAAATGATCAGATTATGGAAATCAATGCATGATGCCAAAAAGGCGAAAGAGAGTGATACCGAACGACTCATTCGGGAAAAATATGCGGCGTTTTTGACCATATTGGCACAAAATTCCCATGCGCTTGAACTGATGACTGAGTTGGAGAAAAACCTCTTGGACAACCGGTTGATCAGCATCCCCTACCTGAAAAATATGGTGAAAAATCTGTCGAAAAGTGTCTTCAGCGTTGTCAGTAATCTTGAACTGTTGTCCGGCGGGGAGTATACGGCCTTAAGCGATATTTATGATAATATTGAACGTGAAATACGTAAAATATTAACGGGAAGCAAGGTTCCCGTTTATACCCCTGTTATCATTCCCATGGACGATATCCATTGCGGTCATATTGACAAAGTCGGCAGCAAAATGGCCAATCTCGGTGAGCTGCATAATCACTATAACATCGCGGTTCCCGATGGCTTTGCTCTGACGGCCTGCGCCTATACCCATTTCGCCGAGTACAACGAGCTGTCTCGACAGATTGATCGTATCCTGGCAAATCTGGACATCGAAAACAGCCAGCAGCTTCTGCAGGCTGAACGTGAAATCAAAGCTGTTATCCTGGACGCGGTGATTCCACCGGAAATAGAGGATGCTGTAAATAAGGTCAGCCAACAGTTGGAACAGAAGCACGGCAGATCCATGTTCTGGGCCGTGCGCAGCAGCGCCATCGGCGAGGATCTGGAAAATTCATTCGCCGGTCAGTTTTCCAGTATTCTCAATGTCCCCACCGACCAGATTCTGGAAAAGTATAAAGAAGTGGCGGCCAGTAAATACAATGCCCGCAATATGCTGTATCAACGGATGAAGGATATCCGGGTTGATGATGTCAATATGAGTGTCGGTGTTATTGAAATGGTTCGGCCCATGTGCTCCGGAGTGCTGTATACAGCTGAACCAATGCGGCCGGATTCCGGCGAGATTGTGGTGTCCGCCATCTGGGGACTGGGGCAGCTGCTGGTGGAAGGGGTTGTGTCCGCCGATATCTTTGTCTTGAAAAGAGAAGCGGGTTTTCCAGTTGTCAAGGAAGAGATCGCCCAGAAGGAAATGTGCCTGAAATGGCAGGAAGAGGGAGGTGTCCGGCACGATATGCTCCGTGCGGATGAACGCCGCCAACCCTGTCTGACAAGGGAACAGTTGCAAATACTCGGTGAAACCGGTGTGCGTATCGAGGAACATTTCAAGGCGCCGCAGGATATTGAATGGTGCTTTGACCAGGATGGCAAACTGCTGATTGTCCAGACCCGTCCTCTGCATGTACTTGACCAAAGCCGGCGCAGAAATCTGACTGCGCCGGTTACCGCCCCGGTTATTGTCAGTCATGCCCGGGCGGTCGCCGGTGGCGTCGGTGCCGGCAAAGTCTGCAAAGTTTCTGATATCCATGAGGTGTTTTCCTTTCCTGAAG
>CAZURY010000045.1:0-9997 GCA_964623145.1 uncultured Desulfobulbus sp.
AGCGCGGAATAGAACAAGCAAGATGCGTCGGAGCAGCGTTGACGCGACACTAGCCCGCATATTTCACAAAGGTCGTCGAAGTCTGCGCTTACCAGTGAAATATATGGGTTAGAGAGACGCGTAGCCTGAGGTTAATTTTTGGAATTGGTTTTTATGTAACTACTCACAGCCCCGCCATCTTCGAAGTCTCCGCTTATCTGCGCAAATATGACGCGGCTGTAAGCAGTTACAGGTCTGAGATAATGAAAACGCATAGTTATTTGCCCTGTGAGGAGTTACGTTTTTATGCGTACCGACGAACTTTTACATGATTTGTATGATCGTCTGTCTACCCATTTCGGTCCATGCCGTTGGTGGCCGGGCGACAGTTCCTTTGAGATCATGGTGGGGGCAATCCTTACCCAGAACACCAACTGGAAAAACGTTGAACAGGCGATTGAAAATCTGAAAAAAGCCGAGCTTCTCTCCTTATCTGCAATGTCTGCTCTTTCTGCGGAGCGGTTGGCAGCATATATCCGGCCAGCCGGATATTATAATATCAAGGCGAATCGCCTGCAGAATTTTTTTCACCTGATCAATGATCAGTGGGATGGAGATCTTGAGTACTTTCTTGCCCAGCCCAAAGAAGTTTTGCGAGAAGAATTGTTATCAGTCAAGGGGATCGGGCCGGAAACAGCCGATTCCATGATCCTCTATGCAGCGGGAAAACCAGTTTTTGTCGTTGACGCCTATACTCACCGTATTCTCATCAGACATGAAATTATTGATGAGTCCTTTGATTATCATATGATTCAGGAGCTGTTTCTGGAGAATCTGGAAGAAAATTCCGCCTTATTTAATGAATACCACGCCCTTATTGTCCAAGTCGGCAAAGAGTTCTGTAAAAAGACAAGGCCTGCTTGTAAGCAGTGTCCTGTGTCGGGCTTAAACGGGGTTAGCCCGGATATTTCATAAAGGTCGTCGAAGTCTGCGCTTACCTGCGGCAGACCGCTCGGAGACTCCGATGAAACAGCACAAAACCTACAGCTTGGGGCGAAATGAAAATCGCTCAATTTAGGAGCTTATATCTGAAAAAGATCAGTTTTTTAAAGTGTCCTTTATTCGGTTTCGGCTGTGCCAGAGAAATTTTCGGCAGATACCACGAATGAGGCTGGCTTCCTTTTTTGTCAGTTGAACCCGCCCCAGGAATTGTCGAATGGAGCGCATCCAGTAGGTTCGGTTGTTGTCGTCCAGAAACGTGACCTCGGAGAGAGCCTCGGCGACATGCCCATACATCCCTTCAAGGTCAAAGGAATTGGCGTAATCGACGGATTGCCCGCAGGGGCTGGTTCCGGCAGCTACCGCTATAGAGAGTTCATAGCAATGAATTGCCACGGCCTGGGCAAGATTTAAGGAGGAGAAATCGGCAGTGGGAATTGTTGAATAAAACTGGCAGAGATCAAGATCCTCATTGGTCAGGCCGGTGTTTTCCGGGCCGAACATCAGGCCGATACGATTTGCCGGTTCCCGAACCAGGGGCTGTATTTCTTCCATAACCAGACGGGGAGCCTGCATACGGACTCTTTGTCTGCCCTGGCGGGCTGTGGTGGCAACGATAAAATGGTACGGCCCGGCTGCCTCTGCCGTTGTTTCCACAATTCGCATGTCCTTGATGAGGTGGGAGGCCTTGTGGGTGGCCATCTTCAGCATCCTTTCCTGATCAGGCTCTTTTTTGGAAACAACGGTAATTTTAGGGATACCGAAATTATAGGCTATTCTGGCGGCTGCGCCAATATTTTCCGGATAGCGTGGCCCGACCAGGATCAGGCCGATATTCTTCAGGCGCGGCTGTTTTTCTTTCGTGGGCTCAGTATGCAAAGAGATTAGCTGCCTGCCGGTTCTTCCAGCTCAAGGGTTTTTTTTCGGCTCTGTTCACCGCTGCCCGTGGAGCTGCCGGCAGTCGAGGTCATGCGTTTTATAAACGGAATGATACCCCGTTCCGCACTCTTCATCTCTTCTTCCGCCTCCTTGAGGGTGATCTGCCAGGCCGGAGCAAAACCGGGTGATTTTTCAAACATGATTTCAACTGCTTTCTGGTAGATCTGTGCTTGCCGCAACTCCTGGCGTCCAGGTTTCTGGTTCAGTACCTGTACCATATTCCGCAGGTTGTCCCGTTCCTGTTTCAGCTTTTCCGCTTCGGCTTTTCTTCGTTCATTATCTGCTGAATCTATTTCCAACTTGGTATGCAGGTGTTCCCGGAGTTTTTTCGTATCCTGGCTTATCTGGCGAATTTTAAGAAGTGCGCGGATATAGAGAAAAAAGATAATACCGATCAGTAAACCGCTGACATAGGGATTGGAAAGAAGTGTTGCCAACCAGTTAGTCTGTTCCATGGTGTCCTCGATAACAATTTGAGATTATTTTTAGCCCGGATATTTCACAATGACCTTGGTGAAATATCCGGGTTAGAACTGCTGTTGCAGCAGTTTATTTTTATGGTATCTGCTGCGCTTCGTCAAGAAAAAGAAAAAAGAAAAGATTGTTATTTTGTTATTTTTATCTTTGTTTTCATGTAGATGTCCACTATCAGATAAATAGCTCCCGCTGCGAGGATAATGGTGGCCCCTGCTGGTAGGTCCGGGGAATAGCTGATACTGAGTCCTCCCACAGTGGCACAGGCGCAGAGCAGGCCGGAAAGCAGAATCATTGTCGGCAATCTGTTTGTCAATCGACCGGCGGTCGCGGCCGGCAGTGCAAGCAGGGCCACAACGAGTATTATTCCGACAAGCTGTACAAGCAGGACAACCGTGAGGGCCACTGTACACAGGAAAAGCGTATTATATAGATCAACCGGCAGCTTTGACAGGCGGGCAAATTCTTCATCAAAGGCGATGGCGTCGAGTTGCCGGTGAAAAAAGAAGACGGCAAGGATAAGGCCGGCATCCAGCAGGCTGATAAGAATAAGATCTCCCGGCGAGACCATGAGGATATCACCGAAAAGATAGCTCATTAAATCTTCATTATAGCCGCTTGTCTTGCTGATAAAGAGAATGCCGACGGCCATGCCGATGGCCCAGACAGCACTTAATATGGTATCCTGACGCATGGTGGAGCCGGCCTGTAACCAGGCGATAATAAGGGCTGCGAGCAAAGCGGAAATAACCGCCCCGGTCAGTGGCGTAAAAAAACTCAAACCCATTTCAGTCTGCAGGTAACGGGCCGCCCCCATGCCTCCCAGGGTACAGTGGGCAATTGCCCCGGCAATATAGGTCATCCGCCTGACCGTAACATACGAGCCGACAATGCCACAGGCAACCGAGGCCAGCAGGGCGGCCAGAATCGCCATCTGGAGAAAGGGAAATTTTTGCAGGTCGGCTATGAATTCGAGCACGAGTGTCCCTCCGGCGAACAGCGGTGATCATGGCGCACCAGGGATATATCCTGTCCGTAAAGGTCAATGATATTCCGACCGTCCAAGGTGCTGGTCGGGTGAATGACGACTGTATGATTGACGCAGACCACACTGGTAATATGGCGACTGACAAATCCTATATCATGGGAGACCACAAGGATGGTCATCTGTTTGTTGAGCTCTGTCAGGATGCGATATAGTTTTTCTCCGGAGGAGCTGTCGACATTGGCTGTTGGTTCATCAAAAAGAAGCATCTGCGGATCAGAAGCCAGCGCCCGGGCAATAAGAACTCTTTGGCGTTGTCCTCCGGACAGGCCGGCAAAAGATCTGTCTGCAAGCGGAGAGAGGTCCACGGCGGCCAGCGCCGCTTTGGCGGCTTCTTTTTTCCGGGTCTTGTCTCCAGTAAAACGACGACCCACCTGACCCATGCGGACAATATCAAAAACCGTGGCCGGAAATTTCGGGTCAAACTGCAAATGCTGGGGGACGTAACCGATACGGTGGGAAACCGTTTTCGGCGGATGGCCAAACACGCGGACTGTTCCTCTGTCAGGTGTTATCAACCCGAGAATAAGGCGTAAGAGAGTGGTTTTTCCACCTCCGTTCGGGCCAATGATACCAATGAATTCGCCTCGGTCAACGCTTAACGTGACATCTTCCAGGATCGGCTCTTTGTCATACGAAAAGTAGACTTGGTCAAGGATGATATCAGGGATCGCGGTTTCAGGTAATGTGGTATTCAACAAAGTATACTCTACAAGAATTCAGCATAGCTTGACCGGGATTTTTATCACAGCCTCAATGCATTATGAAAATCAACCGGAATGACATTGCCTTGTGTTTGATTTTCGGAAAAGTCCCGAAGTTTTCTGTGCCGGGAAGAGTAGTCCGTCAATCATCGGATTCAGGTGTCAAAAAAAACGATTATTTGTCGGCCGGCTCATCATGGACAAGAGAGAAGGTAATGCGTTTTGCCTGCATGTCAACATGATCAAGGTGGATCCTGACGGTCTGGCCCAGTTGATATACCTTGTTGGTATGTTCACCGATAAGTCGATGGGCGCGACTGTCAAAGAGGTAATAATCATCCTTCATGCCCTGTATCGGTACGGCGCCGCTGATAAAAAAGCGGGTAAGCTCAACAAAAAGTCCAAAAGAGGTAACCCCGGAGATAACGGCATCGAACTCCTCGCCGATTTTCTCCAGCAGAAAAAGGCAGGACAACCTGGCCTGGACATCCCGTTCGGCATCAACTGCAACCCGTTCTCTTGCGGAAAGATGGAGAGCAGCCCGGGAAAGATCCTCACCCTTGGCGAGAACAGGATGGGGATTCCCTGTTTTGGCCCGTTTGAGTAGAAAATTATGAAGAACTCGGTGTGCTATCAGGTCGGGGTATCTGCGGATAGGTGAGGTAAAGTGCAGATAATATTGAGCGGCCAAACCGAAATGCCCCAAGTTTTCGGGGGAATACCGCGCTCTTTGCATGGTGCGCAGCAGCAGGTTGTTCACTACGTATTCAGCCGGTTTACCCCGCGCCTCATCGAGTACGCCTGCAAACCAGGCGGGTGTAATATCTGTTTTGGGAAGCTGCAGCCCCATGGCAGCCGCCGCTTCAGTAAATGTTGTCACCTTGGCCGGGTCAGGCTTTTCGTGGATTCGGAAAAGGACATCCTGGTGGGCCTGGGCAAGGGTTTCGGCAACAGCTTCATTTGCAGCAAGCATGAAGTCTTCGATCAGTAAATGAGCCTCGTTTCTCTGGATATGGCCTATGGATGCCACCTGGTCCCCATCAAGTTCAATTGCAGCTTCCGGGATGGTAAAGCCCAGGCTGCCACGTTTTTCCCGCTGTTTCCTCAGGCGCAGGGAGAGCTTTTTTGCCGTGGAAAGCATTGGCAGAAGCGCGGCATGTTCACGGCGTGTTTTTTGATCGTTGAGGAAGAGGATCCGGTGGACCGTTTCATAGGTGAATCGGGTATGACTATTAATCATGGAACGGCAATATTCGGCCTGCAGCAGTTTTCCGGAAGGGTCATAATCGAGAATAGCGGAAAAAGCCGGACGATCCTGATGTGGCACAAGGCTGCAAAGGTCGTTGGACAACCGTTCCGGCAGCATGGGGAGTACCAGGTCGGGAAGGTAGACGCTGGTTCCACGTCGGTAGGCCTCCAGGTCAATGGCTGACCCTGGCCTGACATAGTGGCTGACATCGGCAATGGATACATAAAGCCTGAATCCTTTGTCTGTCTTTTCCACGGCAACGGCATCGTCAAAATCCTTTGCCGTTGCTCCATCAATGGTGACATGGGGCACGTGGCGAAGATCCCTGCGGTTATCATCACAGGTGGTCAGCGGCTCAAGGTGTTCTGCTTCCCGGGTAACCTCGGTTGGAAAAGACCGGGGCAGGGACAGTTGTTCCATGGCCATCCGCAGTTGCACTGAAACGGTGAGCGGGTCGCCGAGTATTTCAAGGATTTCTCCTGTCGGCTCACTGTCTCTGCCGCCATATTGGGTTATTCGAGCTAGAACAGCGGTGCCGTTTTGGGCATTTTTCCTTTTTGCAGCAGGGATAAAGACCGTAAAAGGCAGTCTGGGATTATCAGGCATCAGGTGCCCGCCTTTTCGATCTTCTATAAAGATTCCACATAACGTGGAAACCGCACGTTTGAGGATACGGGCAACCTGGGCCTCCTTTCGACCACGTGATGTCCGTTTCAGGACACGGATAAGTACCGTATCCCCGTGGCTGGCGCCGTTCAGGTTGTCCCTGCTGATAAAGAGATCTTTTTCGTCGGCGCGCTGTCCTTCAAGGGTGGCAAAACCAAATCCCCGACTGGTCAGGGCAACTGTGGCTTTAGTGAGGTTTTCAGGGGTTGAATGGATAAATTTGTTTTTGTCCCGTTGGATTTTTTTTGCTTTTTCCAGGGCATTCAAAGCAGCAGTTACTGCTTTACGGGCAGTACCCGGCAGGCCAAGCTCCTTTAGAATAGTCCCTGTCGTCAGGGAATCTTTTCTTTCGGCCAGCAGGAATAATATGCGATCCTCCAGTGAAGGCGAGGCATTGAAGCCTTTGCGCCGGAGGCGATTTCTGGGATTACGGTTTTTGCGGCCGGTTTGTCGTCTGCGGGAGCTTCTTTTTGCCATTACTTTATACGAAAAGGGTAGAGGGAAGTGAAAAAATGATAGAAACCCCTTGTGGAACAGTGGTGATCTGCTTACACTGCCTTGGGTTGTTTTTTTATTCGATACTTAATACGTGAGAGCAGGAATATCTAATTGTACACCATTTTTTCATGCAGGGCTTCTGAATTATGATGAACCTGTACCCCGCACATTTAACAAGCGGTCTGCTGCAACTCGTGAAAGCACCGAATCTACGTCCATTTTCTTGAAAATTGTTTTCGGCATATTGCACATATGCCTGCAAACAATTTCCTGCGTGAATGGGTGTATCTCCGGCACTTTCACGAGTTTCGCGACGACCTTTGTGAAATATGCGGGGTAAAAAGTATGAATCGATAGTAATCTGCAACGTGTATTTACGTAAATTACACATTTTTTGCCGTCGATGCCTGGTTTTTGTGTCGGTGCCGGCAACTTTAATGGATGTTGTTTGATGCAATACAGGAAGTTTGATGGAGAGGAATATCACCGGATCATGTCCGGTTTTATCGGTGAGGGAGAGGAAACGGCTGTTTTCTGGAATGCCCTTGATTTTGCCTTTACAGCCCATGCCAACCAGTGGCGTCGTTCCGGCGATCCCTACATCATGCATCCCTGTAATGTGGCCCGCATACTTGCCGAGGAACTTGATATCCGGGATCCGGAAATTCTTGCCGCAGCCTTGCTTCATGACACCATAGAAGATGTGGAATCGGTTACATCAGAGGTCATAAGAGAGAAGTTTGGTCCCCGGGTAGAGGCGATTGTTGAGGGATGCACCAAGGTGACGCATCATGTTGGTGATAAGCAGACTTTTAAAAAACTAGTTCATCGAAAAATTTTTTCCGGAGCAGCGGCACGACCGGAGGTTATGCTTGTCAAGCTGGCGGACAGGTTGCATAACCTGCGAACCCTCGCCTCCATGCCGCGCCATAAACGGCAGAAAATTGCCGATGAAACCCTGGATATTTATGCCCCGCTCGCCACAATTCTTGGATTGTTTGCCATTAAGCGCGAACTGTATAATCTGGCTCTTGCCTATAAATTCCCCCGCCAGGGAAATAAACTCCAGCTCCACATTGAAAGGTTGCGGCATGATCCGCAGATACGTGAAATTGTGCATAGCGTGCAGGAGGCGCTGGAGCGGGAAGGGGTAGACGGCACAGCCAGTTTACGAACCAAGGGACTTTGGGGGTACTATGATATCAAGCATCGGATTTTGATTAAAGAAATTGAAAGTCCGCAGGAAATTTTGATTGCAGCCTCCAGCCGGGGCGAGTGTTATCGCGCGCTTGGCACGTTGAATTCTCTGTATCCTCCGATACCGCGGACTATCAGAGATTTCATAGCCAATCCCAAGCCGACCGGTTATCAGGGGTTGCATGCCCGGGCTAATATTGCCGGCAGAAAATATCTGTTTAAAATCCGTACTGACGAAATGGGTCGTAAGGCCCAGCGGGGTCTGGTGCGAGACTGGACGGCAGGGGAAAAAAGCGGCGGTCGTTTTGTAAGGGAAATCCAGGAAATGTTTGATATCCTCGGTAGTGATGATTCGGTTTCCTACAGGGACATGATCGCGGCGGGTGGGCGCAAGGAGATCTATACCTACACCCCCCAGGGAGACCTGATCTGTCTGCCACTCAATTCGCTGGTTCTTGATTTTGCCTTCCGGGTTCATACGGCTATCGGTCAAAGCTGTGTTGCCGCAATGATAGGCAAACGACGGGTTTCTCCTGACCATATCCTACGTGACGGGGATGTGGTTAAAGTAATCCGTCAGGATACGCCGGTTCGCTTTGAACAGGATATCCAACGTCGCTGCCAGACGCCTAAAGCCCGTTCAGAGCTGGCCAAAGGGTTTCGTCTTCGTCGGCAGGAGGTGTCGCGTGCAATCGGCGCTTCGGTGTTCAGGCAGGAAATGCGCCGGTATGGCGTTCCTTTTGAGATTATAGAAAAAAAAGGAATGCTCGATATCCTCACTTATTTTCATCTCGATTCTTTAGAAGATTTGTTTTTGCAGATAGGGGAGGGGCGTGTCCGGTTGCGTGAGTTGATCTATGAGGTGCGCCATGGCTTGTACGCAGGCAGGGAGACCTTGCAGCTTCCCACCGGTATTTTTAACAGAGTGGAGCTGGCGACCATTGACCCTGTTGTTGTAAAATCATCAGCCTGCTGTAAACCGACTCCACTTGATAAAGGTGTGATTGGGTTGCTCAGTGAACGGGGCCTTTCTCTCCACAAAAAAGACTGTTCCCGCCTTCGAAAAATTAAGTTTCAACGCGAGGATGCCGTTGAAGTTCGCTGGAAGCTTCGGCAGACAAGGGTAGTTAAAGAGCAGAAAATTATCGTTATGGCTGCTACGCGGCATCGTATTTTTCTGCTGCTTTCCGTGGCCCCGGAAGAGATGAAAATATCAGAGATCCTGAGTCTTGGCCGGCGACCCGGTTCCCCGGACGCCTGGGAAATTACCTTCAAGGCTGCCAACCTCTATGACTTGAAAAAAATACTCAAGCATTGTGATCGTTCCGGGCTTCCCTATGAGTTTGAACTGGAACAGTGATCCCTGTTTCTGAGATCTTGGCAATGGTCCTTGTTAACGTCCGGGCATTGATCGCTTTCCTGGCGGGCAGACCATGTCTTTTGTGGATTGTCCTTGTGTATCCAGGTTTGCAGGAAGGATCGAAAGGTCTCTTTTGAGACTTCCTTTGCCCCGAATCTGAGCAAATGGGCGGTGGTCATCTGGCAGTCGATTATCTGGATATTCATTTTGATGCATTGGTCGACCAGCCCGGCAAGAGCGATTTTTGAAGCGTCACTCACCAGAGAAAACATGGATTCGCCGAAAAAAACTCGATCAAGGCAGACTCCGTACAATCCGCCCACCAGCTTATCATCCAGCAGGCATTCAATGCTGTGCGCATATCCCAGTTCATGGAGCTTGATATAGGCCTTTTGCATGGCCTCGGTGATCCAGGTGCCTTCGCCTGATTTGATACGGGTAGAGCCGCATTGTTCGATCACCTTGCGGAAATTTGTATCCATGCTCAGGGTGAATTTTTCTTTGCGCATGGTCCTGGCCAGTCGTTTTGGGCAGTGAAATTCCCGTGGTATAAGGATCAGACGAGGGGCAGGGCTCCACCAGAGGATCGGTTCTCCTTCGGAAAACCAGGGGAAAATTCCAAGGCGATAAGCGGCCAGGAGGCGTTCCGGCGAAAGATCACCGCCTACAGCCAACAGGCCGTCAGGTTCGGCAAAGTCCGGGTCGGGGAAAAGGATTTCCTGTGGCAACTGGAAGACCGGCATGTTTTGAGTGATTTACGTGTGATGTGTTTTTTCCGTCTTTTATTGTACAGGATAGGCAAGACGAATGGTGACTGTATTATAGAGAAAGGATACCAGAAAAGACCGGGGGAAGAAACAGAAACGGCAGAGCCGGTTGGCTCTGCC
>CAZURY010000046.1:0-9811 GCA_964623145.1 uncultured Desulfobulbus sp.
TCCGTTTCCTCTTTCCCCAAAGTGGATCCTGGCCGAACCGATCCAGCCACCAGTCCTCGGCATCATAGATATTATCTTTATCCGGAGCCAGGGGAAAGCGATAGTCGGTACAATACTGCATGAGCAACTCATAGGCGGAGGTGAGTTGATACATCATCTCTTCGCTGTTTCCATCATCGGCGACAAGGTCAGGATGATATTCTTTGCTGAGTCGATAATAAGCCCGCTTAATTTCACCAAGGGTTGCCTTGTCACCAAGCTGTAAAAGGTCACGCGCCCGCTCAAGGGCCTGCCACTCCTTGCGGTTCACTACTTTTTCCCTTTTTTCCAGCTTTTTTCAGTACCGGAAAGTAGTCGTTTGATGTTGGGGATATGTTTGAACCAGATCATAATGCCGATAAAAGAGGAGAGCAGAATCTTCCATCCGGCAGCTCCCAGAAGATAGAGCCAGAAGGGTATTGCCGCCGAAGCCAGCAGCGATCCCAGAGAGACAAATCCCGACAGGCCGACGGCGACGATAAAGAGCAGCAGGCTGAACAAAACGCTGAGCGGTGCAAGATACAGAAAAACACCCAGGCCGGTGGCCACCCCCTTGCCCCCCTTAAAGCCCAGATAGACCGGATACATATGGCCGATAACCGTTGCCGCACCGGAAAGAGCTACCAGCAGGTTGTGCCCCGGTCCCCCGCCGATGACAAGAGCGGTCACAAACATGGGAAAGAATCCCTTGCTTACATCAAGGAGCAGTGTCAGTATACCGATTTTTTTTCCAAGCAGGCGGGCCACATTGGTCGCCCCTATATTACCACTGCCCTGGCTGCGAATATCCACGCCGCTGGAACGGGAGAGCAACAGGCCAAAAGGAATGGCGCCGACAAGGTAGGAGGCAAGGATCAGAAAAATAGCGGTCAGGCTCATAAATTATACTTTATTTTGTTTAAAAATGACTTCAAGGGAACAGGCCGCTCCATAGGCCGCTATCTCATCTTGAAGCAGGGCAACATAGGGACAGTCAATAACAGCAAGCAGTGTATTGCGCAAGCGATAGACGGGCCTCTTGGCTTCACCTGCCACTTTTTCCAGGATATAGGGAAAAATCTGCGGTCTGCGGCAGACCTCGGGCCGATCCCCATAGATCAGACAACGCCCATGTTCCGGCTCCAGATTCGGACATTGCGAAGATGTCGGCAAAATCAGGCTCCAACCGTTGCGCCAGTGAAAAAGTCCGGGTGTTTTTTCTGTATAAAACGGAAGCCCGCCCAGCCGAAGAGCAGGTTCATCGCGGGCCTGACAGGCCCTGCTTTTTTCGGTATCATGACGATAAAGAGGGAAAAGGTCAACTTCCGAATCCTGAAGCGGTATTTCAAAAAACTCCTGCATCATGGATGAAGTCGGTCCTGTACAACAAAGATCACAACCGCAGGGCGCGCAGAGCAGGCTGTTTATTTTTTCCAGTTCATCGGTCAGCACCTGCTGCAGGCACAGGCTGGACACCAGGGTTATGGTATCGGCACAAGTATTATCCTCTTCGACAACATCCACCCGGGGAACAGCGCCTGTCTTGATGGATTCCAGATGTCTAAGGGCCTGTATATGCCGTCCAAGAAGAGTCTGCGGGTCTTCATAGCAGGCAAACCCCGTTTCTATGGTTTCCGGCAGTTCGCAAATCACCTCGTCCACACTGGAAAAGGGCCCGGTTATAAAGAGGAACTGCACCATGGAGACAAGCGGCAGGACGGGATGTTGCAATAAGTCAATGCCGGCGCTCAACCGCTGTCTGTCAATTTGCGGACAACTCTTCGTCATTGTCTCAATTTACACAACGAAACCGGGAAAAACAAGCTTCAGGCACCTGTATTTTTAGGGTGGCAATGCTTCTGACTTTACAGTATGTATCATCATGATTATTTGTACAAAAGCATCCTGATTCCTGAAATACGACGGTACACATATGTCATGGCTCTTAAAAAAATTTTAACATACCCCGAACCGGTTCTTCGGAAGAAGGCAAAACGAATCACCATCTTTGACGACGCTCTTAAACAACTGGCGGCCGACATGGGCGAAACCATGTACAATGCTCCGGGTGTTGGTCTGGCTGCAAACCAGATCGGCGTCCTCAAACAGATTGTTGTCGTTGATATAAGCAAGGATGAAAAGGAAAAGGAATTCATCGCTCTTGTCAACCCTGTCATTTCCGAAGGTGAAGGTTGCGTCGCCGGGGAAGAAGGTTGCCTGAGTGTGCGTGAATATGAGGCAAAGGTTGAACGATTTCAAAAAATTCACGTTGCCGCTCAGGACCTTGACGGTGAACCCATTTCCTTTGATGCCGAAGACAGATTTGCCCGTATTATTCAGCATGAGGTTGATCACCTGCAGGGCACGCTCTTCATTGACCATCTCAGTACCTTGAAAAAAAACCTGTACAAGAGAAAACTGAAAAAAATTTTAAAGGCCGGGGAATGAAATCTCTTCGCATTCTTTTCATGGGCACGCCCGACTTTGCGGTTCCCGTTCTTAACGCCCTGATTGATGGCCCTGACACGGTTGTCGGCTTGGTCTGTCAACCGGACCGTAAAAAGGGCCGGGGAAAAAAACTGACGCCACCGCCAACCAAGGTGATCGCCCTTGCTGCCGGATTGCCGGTTCTGCAGCCAACCAATATTCGAACAGATGCCTTCCTCGAAGAAGTTCGCGCTCTTGCCCCTGATTTGATTGTCGTTGCCGCCTATGGCAAGATTCTTCCCGGCAGCCTGCTGAACCTCCCGCCCATGGGCACCATCAACGTACACGGTTCCCTGCTGCCTAAATATCGTGGGGCGGCACCGATTCAATGGGCGCTGATAAATGGTGAGCAACAAACCGGCATTACCATCATGCAGATGGACGAGGGAATGGATACCGGCGACATCCTGCTGCAGGCTGCCATTCCAATCAGTGATTCGGATACGGCCGGAACTCTTTTTGACAAAATGGCCGACCTGGGCGGCAAGACTCTGGTTGAGGCCATTACCCTGCTCAAGGAGAAAAATTTACCACGGGTAAAGCAGGATGATGCCCTGGCCTGCGAAGCCCCCATGTTGGCGAAAGAGCAGGGACACATCGACTGGAATAAATCTGCCGGAGAGCTGCATTGCCTTATCCGCGGACTGGACCCCTGGCCATCCGCCTATGGCTTCCATGGCGGTAAACGTTTTCGTTTCTTTTGCCCTGAGGTCATCGAGCATGACGGAAAAAAGGCGCCGGGAACGATATGTCGTGCCGACAAAAACGGGCTCGTGATTGCCACCGGCCGCGACGCTCTTCTTGTCCGTGAAATCCAGCCGGAGGGTAAAAAACGTATGACGGTTGCCGCCTGTCTCTGTGGCAGCTCTCTTTCCGTCGGCGACACATTTACCTGATGAACACCTGTTATCTCGACTGCTTTTCCGGGGTCAGCGGCAATATGCTCCTGGGCGCCCTGCTTGATGGCGGCCTCAAGGAGAAAACTTTACGTGCCATTCTGGACACCCTTCCGATCTCCGGTTATCAACTCCACATTCAGCAGATCAAAAAACAGGGGTTGGCGGCCTGCTTTGTCCAGGTTAAAATCACCGAAGAACAACCGCACCGTCATCCACTTGAAATTGCCGACATTATCACCTCTTCCGCCCTGGCTGATACCGTCAAGGAAAAGTCCTTGAGGGTTTTTGCCCGCCTGGCGAAAGCCGAGGCCAAGGTACACGGGACAACCGTTGAACAGGTCCATTTTCACGAGGTCGGCGCAGTTGATGCCCTGATTGACATTGTTGGAACGGTGGCTGGATTTGAACACTTGGGGATTGATCGTATTCACTGTTCACCATTGCCTGTTTGTAATGGTTTAACCATTTGCAAGCACGGAGCTATTCCCCTGCCGGCCCCGGCGGTTTGCGCGTTGTTACAGGATGTTCCGATGTATGGCGTTGAGCTCAATATGGAACTGGTCACCCCAACCGGAGCGGCCCTCGTCAGCGAACTCACCCATGATTTCGGCCCCATGCCGGCCATGACTCTGCTGGCAACCGGATATGGCGCGGGAAGCCATGACCGGGAAGACGGCTGCCCAAATCTTCTTCGGATCTGTATCGGACACCGACACCAGGTCGGCGAGGCTGCTGAGGTAATAGTCATTGAAACCCACCTTGATGACTGGAACATGGAAACCTGGCCGCATGTCAGTGACCGTCTCATGTTTGCCGGCGCCCTGGACGTCAGCCTGACACCCATTCAGATGAAAAAAGGACGACCCGGTTTTGAACTCAAGATTATCAGCGCCCCCGCCGACACCTTACAACTCAAACAAATCATCCTTACGGAAACCTCAGCCATTGGTCTGCGTTTCCACCGGCAGCAACGAATGACCTTGCCCCGGACAAGTGTTACGGTAACTACTCCTCTGGGTGTCATACAGGGGAAAAAAATTCTCTCCCCGGATGGCCCGACCATTACACCGGAATATGAAAGCTGCCGCAAGCTGGCCCTGGAAAAGGGCGTTTCCATCCAGCGCATTTATGACGAATTTTATCGATATGGCACAAAAACAGACAGCAACAATGTATAACCAGTTATCCATGGGTGGAGAAACAGACAATGGATAGGATTTATATGGCCATTGCCACCGGCGGCGGCAGCGGTTATCTCCCCAAAGCACCGGGCACCTGGGGTTCCCTGGTCGGCGTTTTACTCTGGTTCTTTCTGCATGGTCTTTCCCCGGCCCACTATGGTTTACTGGTTGTGGGCTTGTTCATTCTCGGCGCCATCGCCGCCGGGGCCGCAGAAAAAATTGTTGACCATGCAGACCCCGGCCTGGTGGTTATTGATGAAATTGTCGGCCAGATGATTGCTCTGGCTGCCTCTCCCATTAATCCACTAACCATTATTCTTGGTTTTGTCTTCTTCCGTTTTTTTGATATACTGAAACCATTCCCGGTGGGCTGGCTTGATTCCCATATCCATGGTGGCCTGGGTATCATGCTCGATGATGTCGCAGCCGGGTTGTATGGACTGTTGCTTCTGCAAACGGGATTATGGCTGTTTTACTGATTGGTGAAGGACAACGGAGAACGGATGGCAGGATACATAGACTTTCATACCCACGCATTTCCTGACCAGATTGCATCAATGGCTATCCAGGCCCTGGAAAAAAAGGGAAACGTCAAGGCCTATCTCAATGGAACCATTGACGACTTACTGAACTCAATGGACAGGGCCGGTATTGAACGATCCGTTGTCTGTTCCATCGCCACCAGGCCGGAACAATTCAAACCCATCCTCGACTGGTCTCTCGCCATCCGCAGTGAGCGCATTATCCCTCTGCCTTCCATTCACCCACAGGATCCTGAAAGATACAACCGGCTTGAAGAAATACAAAACCACGGTTTTATCGGCCTGAAGATGCATCCCTATTATCAGGATTTCTTTCTTGATGATCCGGTGTTGCTGGATTTCTATCGACAGGTCGATGAACTTGGGCTTCTGCTGGTAATGCATACCGGCTATGATATCGGCTATCCCCGGATCAGACGGGCCGACCCCGAAAAAATTCTCAACGTCCTGCAAGAAGTTCCAGGTCTGCGCTTGATTACCACCCATCTCGGCGGCTGGGATGAATGGACGGACGTGCGAAAGCTGCTTACCGGCAAGCCCATATACATGGAGATCTCCTTTGCCCTGGACTTTCTTGATCAAATCCGCCTGCGTGAACTGATTGAACAGCATCCTCCCGAATTTATCTTGTTTGGCACCGACTCCCCCTGGGCCGATCAGAAAACAACATTGAAAATGCTGGGCAAACTCGGCCTGGATGCGGATCTGTTCAACCGGATCGTACGGGACAACGGATTACAACTGCTGAAGTAACGGGTCCGGATATCGGCATGCCCGAACTCATAACGTACACGTCTTCAACATCCCGTTCTATTCGTATTCTTCATTATATTCCTGTCGACAGGAGATCCATGCTTTCTTGTCTTATCGCCCTTTTTTTTACCACTTTCATACTGGCGGCAGAGAAAGCACATGCCCGCGATCAAACCATTTTACACTTTATTCCGGCAATCCTTGCCCATCCGACCATTCAACCGGCAACCGGAACCGTGTATGTGACTCCGGGCGGCAGCGGAACAGATTGTACGATAAACAGTCCCTGTTCCCTGACCACCGCCCGCGACCGAATCCGCACCCTGAGCAGCGCCCCGGGCATGCCCGCAGACATCACCATATATCTGCGAGGCGGCATATATACGATCAACAGCGCCTTTGAACTGTCCGCTGTCGATTCAGGCGCCAACGGGTATACAATCCATTACAAAGCCTACCCTGGAGAAAATCCGGTCATCAGCGGAGGAACAGCCATTACCGGCTGGTCGCTTTATGACTCCAGTCAGGGGATTTATCGTGCCCGGACAGGAGCGGGCATAGACTTTCGGCAGCTTTACGTCAATGGCAAGCGGGCAATTCGAGCGCGAGGAGCGGATAATCCCGATGGCTTTACCCAAAACGCCACCGGCTTTACCGAAATCGACCCGGACATGCAGGGATGGGGCAATCAACAGGATATTGAAATAGTCGGTTTTAACCAGTGGCGCAGCTTTCGCTGCCGGGTTGCGGGAATCTCCGGCGCCGGCATGAGTCTGCAGAACCCCTGCTGGTCAAATTCCATCGGGGTATATCAACCCGATGGCGGTTTTACAAAGGTTGCCTGGATTGAAAATGGTTATGAACTGCTTGATGAGCCGGGCGAATGGTACCTTGACCACCACTCCGGTTATCTGTATTACAAACCACGGTCGGGAGAAGACCTGATACATGATGAAATTATCTACCCACGCCTGCAAACCCTTGTCTCCATCCACGGCACGAACCGGACACCGATTAAAAATATCTCTTTTGCCGGGATAACTTTTGCCTATGCCACCTGGCTGACCCCCTCAACCTCCACAGGTTATGCGGATCTGCAGGCCGGATTCCATTTTACAGGCACGAATGGCGCCCTTGCAAAAACACCGGCGGCAGTGGATGTTACCCATGCCTCCTCCATAACCTTTGCGGGGAATACCTTTATTCATCTTGGTGGAGCGGGACTTACCGTTGCCGGGGCGAGCACAAACATTCAGATCATCGGCAACCGGTTTGCAGATATTTCATCAAGCGGTATCCAGCTTGGAGACATCGACCCGGATACTCTATCCACCAATTTGCTCGTTACCGACAATGTGTTGACCGGTATGGGCCGGGAGTACCATGACGGGGTGGGAATCTTTGCCGGTTATGTCAAATCATTGACAATTGAGCATAATGAACTGCGTGATCTTCCTTATACCGGTATTTCAGTCGGTTGGGGCTGGGGTATGAATTCCGGGGCCGGACGGAATATCATCCGGGCAAACTGGATTGAGAATTTCATGCATACTCTGCATGATGGCGGCGGCGTGTACACACTCAGTCCGCAACCGGGATCTGAAATCAGCGCAAATTTTATCTGCCGCCAACCACATTCCCACGGCGCAATCTATCCGGACGAGGGCACCAGCGGCTATCTGATCCGTGACAACGTAGTGTCACATACAGGTGATTCATGGTTATTTATTCATAACGGCGAAAATAATACCGCTGTCGACAACTTCACGGATAATGGGCATTTCGTCAACCAGGGGTTGGGAAATACCATCGGCAACACCACGATTGTTCAGGCCGGCGCCTGGTCCCGGCAGGCCGTAACAATCATACAGAATGCCGGGGTAAGGGCCGGTTACCGGGGAAGCGGAAAGCCTTCTTTCTGCCGGCCAGGGGCAAGACTGTTATTTGTCGATGACGATTCCGATCCGGAAAAAAGCTGGAGCCGCAACGGCTATGACGAGGCCCTGTTTGCCCTGAATATACCCTATGACATCTGGGACACCGGAGACGGCGATACGGAACCGGATTACGCAACCCTGAACCGTTATCAGACCATTATCTGGTCCACCGGCTATGCGGATATCGGCGTTGCCGACCTGACCACCGTTGGGGAAGCCGCCCTGGAAAACCGGCTTGACAATGCTGCTGACGTAACCCTTCTATTCAGCAGCCACCTGTACCACGCCTGGCCGGTGGCTTCGTCACTGCTCCGTGATTACTTCGGCATCAGCTCCATGGGCGGCTATACCGCCACTGCGGATATCGAAGGTGTCGGGCAACTTGCCGCTTTCGGCAGCGCTTCCTTAGAACCACCGGTCAGTCGCGGCGACAACACCTATTCCTTGAATACCGGAACAGCTGCCACCATCCTGCAGATGAACAACCTGCCGGTGGGCGCTACCAGGGCCGCCGGCAACTACCGGGCCACCTACCTTGCCTTTCCCCCGGCAGCAATAACCGTAAACGAAAAAAGAATAAAGCTGCTGAGCGAAATTCTCCGCCGGTAAGTAGTGCTGCCGGCACCCTGGCACCCACAATTGCATCATCCCTCTGGATATTTCAGCCGATCATGCTTAAGATTCAGGCAAAACACATCCAGCCCAGGAATGATCGACCCATAAAAAACAGGATGGATGGTGAACGAAAACACCCTATGCAAAAAGTCGTATGCAGGGATGGGTCACAATTATCCATTTAGTGTTGTGAAGCGCCCGGTATACAACTTTGCATAGATCAAATTTATACGCCAAAATCGGAAATAAAAATTACACGTGATTAACGACACCCAAACCGGTAGTAACGCGGGACAGTGCCAGGTGACCATAGGCTTTGTCTTTGATGCCGATGAATCCGATCCTGCCCGCGAACTCATCCAATGGCTCAGACAGACTCTTCTCAAATCCCTGCAGCGGGACATACCCAACTTTATCTGGTCGTTACGCTGTATCTCCCGACATGATTTTCCCGTTGGCAGACCGCAGGATCCTCTGCTGCTGCTTGAATACGGATCAGACATCAAGATCGAATACGGATTGGATTTTACCCTGGTTTACACCTCCCATCCCCTGCTGGCCAGATTTGACCAGACGGTAAACGGTGTTCCCTCAACCATGCTCGAAACCGGCGTTGTATCCATTGCCCGGCAGCTTGACCAGGGCGGAATCCATGCAATTCAACTTTCCGCCCTGGGCCTGAGCCGTCACATACTCGGCCATCTTTTTAATCTCGAACATAAAGAAACCTCCATAATGCGGCCCCGGGAATTCTGGAACAGCGATGAACCTCTGGACTGGGATGAGCAGGAAAAACTCAAAATCAATGAATTCCTCCATGATATTGCCGATCCCCGTCTTGAAGAGACTGCAGGGGCGGCCAAAACAGCAGGACTTTTCTGTCTTCAGGTATTGTTGCGGGAGGGTCTGTCTCTCACCCGTGATATTCTTTCTTTTCGTTCCTGGATGATGGTACTCCATCTCGGTCGTTTTACCGCCGCCACAGCGATATCAATCATTTTTATGTTCCTCAGCGCCGAGGCATGGGAACTGGGAGCCGCCATTACCTCCAAATGGCTCAATCCGGCGCTGTTTACCATCCTGCTGCTGGCAACATTGTCTCTGTATTTCGGACAAAACCTGCAGGCGGTGGGGCGTGCCGACAAAATGATGGAACAGGCCGTTCGCTCGCGTATTATTCTCTTCGGCACCCTGCTTGTGGGTATGCTGTCGTTCTGGCTCAGCCTTTTTGCAGTTTCGCTTGGGGTTATTTACATGTTACCGGAAATAGTCTTAAGCAACTGGGCAGGCCTCACCGGCCAACCACTGCCAATGCCACATTTTGCCAAGATTATGGCAACCTTCGGCATCCTTGCCTCCTCTCTCGGCGGTAATCTGGA
>CAZURY010000047.1:0-9678 GCA_964623145.1 uncultured Desulfobulbus sp.
TCCTGTCATGAAAAGATGGCTCCTGCTCAAGGAACAAGGAGCATGAAAAGTAAATACCACCCTGTAAATTGTCCCGGCTGACTATCGTAATGGAGGAATGGAGGCAGGCCCACTGGGACGCCGCTTCTTTTTTCCCTTGGCGCACCGACCTGAAAAGCGATTGTTGATCACCGATGATCCGTACCGTTGTTTACGGGTCATCACCTCCTACAGGTGTTCTTTTTGGAACTAATCATCGTATCCCTCAGCGTTTGTTTCGAGCATTGCCTGATAAGCAGGGATCCATTGCAGGTCTGCTTGAGTGAAACGAAAGCGGACAAATAACAACCACTACTTTTGTCTGGTTTCGCGGAGCTCAACCAGACCTACCTTATCCGGCCGGATATGGAACCGAGCCAATGTAATTTGTACCCGACCCGGTTTATTCAGCCTGCGAACAGTGTCGGGAAACGGAACTCTGAAGGGAAGATGCCTGTAATGGATTCTGTTGTCCAATTCGCTGAGAATACGGATGATTATGTTTGCATCATATTGCAAATTCAGGGGAAATGGCTTAAAAGTGAATTGATGGTGAATCCGGAGCCTGATTTTTTGTCGTTAATCAAGGGGGATATGTCATGGAAAAGAAACTTAAACACCTGGAAATGATTCAGGCGGTGATCAGCCGCATGGCCGGAAATTCCTTTCTGCTCAAGGGCTGGAGCGTCACTCTGGCAGCGGCGGTTATTGCCCTGGCCGCCAATAAAGACAGTCATGCCTTGCTGACGCTGATTGCCTTGCTGCCGGTGGTCATGTTCTGGCTGCTGGATGGGTATTATCTGCACCAGGAAAGATTGTTTCGAAAACTGTATGATCATGTGCGCCTGCAGGACGATGACGCAGTTGATTTTTCCATGGATACATCATCTTTTCTGGATGATGTGGACACTGTTTCGCAGGTAAGGATGTCAGACACTCTCAAATACTTCTATTTGCCCGTTATCGGTCTCATCGTGATTGCCTGTATCTTCCTTCTGATAAGCCGTTAAAACGGGAAATGTAATGCCTGCTCCAGAATACCCCTATCTACCGGACCAGGTAGATATTTATATTTCGTATACCCAGCGCGAGGCCAGAGACAAGGAGGTAGCGCAGGCTTTGTATAATGCCTGTGAAGCCCATCCGTGCCTGCGCCCTTATATAGATGCCTGCGACATACCATACCAGGCCAATATTTATGAATATATGGATACACTCAGCAGTGCACCTTTTGTTGTCTGTATTTTCAGTGAAGAGTATTTTCAATCCGAAAATTGTGTGCTTGAATTCGTCGGTATCTGTCACTCCGGTTTCCTGGAGCGTCGGCTCGTTCCTCTTTTTGCAGCATTTTTTTTTAACGATGCAGACCGTAAGAAATGGATGCTTTTTAAGGCGGATGATGAACTGTTAAGGGAAAGAGTCAAAGATAAATCAGACAAAGATTTGAAAGATCTGCTGGAGTACGGCAGAAAAGAAGTTATGGAAAGGTTGGCGGGCGTAAATGAAAAAGATGCCGAGTGGCATAAGGAAGATAATTTTAAGACATTTATCACCACATTCCTGGAAACGGCAAATAACTATAATAAGGAACAATTTGAGCACTTTCGCAAAGAACTTATACGGAAAGTTGAAAGCAGATTGGCATCATCTTCATTTGAACAATTTATTCAATTTCTTGCAAGCAAACTCAATTGTTCAGCAAACAGTTCCTCTTGCAGCACAAAATTATTCGAAAAAGATCCATTAGGCAGTATGGAGAAGCTTGTTGATTCGAGAAATGCTTGCACTTTTAATGAGGTAATGGAAGCGTACTTTCAGGAGATTTTTGGCTATTTTCTCATCTATGCAATTAATCCTGGTTGGTGGATTATGAATGAGTTTCGTTTAAAGCACTCCATTGAAAATGGATATGGTCTGGAAGCTGCCGGTTTAACGGATAAGTATGAGATAGAAATTGTTTTTGCCAGATTAGGTAAGCGGCCGGCCATGTATCGGGCTAATAACGCCAGTATAGAACCGGAACATTTTATTCGATCAAATCCGTCTATTCCTTTTTCGCAAGAAACTCAATATGTCCTCGAGTCGTATCTACGGACATTTTATGAAGATATCACTCATACAAGTCTTGAAGGTGAAATGATCACTGACAATAATGATCTCATGAAGACCCTGAAAGGCCGTTTTAGCAACTTGAAACGGAGAGGGCGACACTATTTTTACATAATTCCAAAAGATGAATATGAAAAAATGAAGGAGATTGGTGTTTTTCATGAAATTAATTCCGTTTCGAATAAGGCTGTACAGTTTGTTGTGGTTGGAAAAGGTGACGGAGTGTCCGGTGTGCCTCCCGTCTTGACGGTGAATTCAGACGATATCTTAGGGTACTTATCAGAAATTCATCATGGATGACAGACAGGATGGAAAAATGACAAAAAAACTAAAAATAGCTGATTTTCACCCCGAAAACCTCAACGTAGACAAAACGGATGCATCGGGCCGGAGAACAGCCTATATCTTTGAAGAGGATATGTGCAACGCGCTGTGGGCGGCCTATGCCAATGATCGCCCCCTGCTGCTGCGCGGCGAGCCGGGAACCGGCAAAAGTGCGCTGGCAGGAGCCATTGCCGCACATCTTGGCTGGCCCATGGTGAAAAAGGTTATCCAGGGCAATACCGAACTGGATGACCTCCATTTCCGTTTTGATGCCGTGCAGAGGCTTGCCGATGCCCAGCTCTGCTGTTGCAGTAACCCGGGGGAAGCGCCGCCGGATCTTGCCGTGGAAAAATATATCACTCCCGGCCCTGTCTGGTGGGCCTTTAACTGGACGGAAGCTGAAAAGGCATTGAAGAAAGCCAAATCCACTGCCGGATGTCCGGCAGCACCTAACTCCTGGCAGCCAGGTAATGGCTGCGTGCTGTTGATTGATGAAATCGACAAGGCAGACCCGGACCTGCCCAACGGCCTGCTTGAAACCTTTGGGAACCACTGTTTTGAAGTGGCGCTTCTTGGCCGGGAAATTCAGGTGTCCCAGCCGGTTTTAACCATTATCACCACCAATGAGGAACGCGATCTGCCCCTGCCTTTTTTACGCCGCTGTCTGGAGCTTGAACTCAAACTGGAAAAGAGCGACGAGAAACGGGTGAGCTGGCTGGCCGAGCGGGGCAAACTCCATTTTCCCGATCTGGCTCCTGCAATATACGATCAGGCGGCCAAGCTGGTCTGGAAAGAGCGCAACCTGGCCGAAGAACAGAATCGTTACCGACCCGGTCTGGCCGAATACCTTGATCTGCTCGGTGCTCTCAGTATCGCTCCCCCCTCGGAACAGCCGGATATTTTAGACAAGATTTCGCAGTTTGTTTTGAAAAAAAGCTGATGATGCTATCAGATCCCGATATGTCCAGGGGCAAACCGGGGCTCGCTGCCCTGGCCCTGGCCTGGCAGCAGGGAGGAGATGCGCTGCTGGCGCCGGTCGCCCAATGGCTGGGGTATGAACGAAAACAGGATTCCGCACGGGAAAAGAAACAACCCGAACCGCATTCTTCCAGCAACGGTATCAATAAAGAGACAACCCCCCTTGAGGAACAACGGGAAACCACGCATCCCCCTGCCGGAAGCTATCTTCCCTGGCCTTTCTGGCGGGTAACGGCAAGGACTGAATTGCCGGAGCCGAAACAGTCCGCCCCCGCCTGGCTGCATGATACTTCATCACCGCCATCGGATACCGGAGCCCACACCCGCACAGCCCCGCCAAAGCAGCTTGTTGCCATGAAACGTCTCTGGCCCATGCTGATCAACGATCTCTCCCGTGCCCGGAGAACAAGCCGTCCGGATATTCAAAAGATCATTAAAACAGTTGCCCAGGGACGTCCCATGCCGGTGCGCCTGCGAAAATGGCAGAATAGCTGGGCAGAAGATATCCATATCATTGTCGATACCTCTTCGCATCTCTTCCCGTTTCGGGCAGATTTTATGCGCCTTGTGGAAAAAATGAACAATCGGATCGGTTCCCGCCGTCTGAAAATTCTTCGTTTTACCGACTATCCGGGCGGGGCGTGGCAGGGATGGTATCTGGACGATTCTCCCGGAGCCGACATCTATATTCCCCCTTCGGAATATGGCTGTGTCCTGATCCTGGGGGATCTGGATGCGTTGAAAAGCGGGGGAGAGGTCAGTCCTGCCTGGGCCGGGTTTATAACAAAACTCAATGGCAGAAAACTAAAGGTATTTGTCTTCTCGCCCGCTGCCGGACAGAACTGTTCCGCCGAACTGCGGCGCAAGGCAGCCATTCAGCCCTGGGATGATCGGGCCCTGTTTTCCCGCCATATTGGCGCAGGCAGGCAGGGCAAAGGTCTACGCTCCCAGAAAGACGAACAGGAAGAAGAGCAAAAACTTAAGGAACTCCAGGTCATGCTTTCCTGCACAGCCCTGTTCACACCGGGTCTGCTGCGCACATTGCGAACACGCTTTCTGCCCCATTCATCCGCCGCGCTGGAATCCAATATATGGGAGATGAACGATATTTTTATCTTGAGTGGCTCCTTTGCCGCCTGGCAAAAAGAGCAGGTGCAGCCTTTCAGAGAAATGTTCAGAAAAAAACCACCGCAATGGAAAAAGGACGTGCTGCAAACGGTGGTCGAGTCTTTTAAAGGGTTTCCTGCCGATTTTCTTGCCGTCCAGCAGGTCATCGGCGCATCGCTTACCGGGCAGGATGCAAAACAGGCCCGCAGCACATTAAAGGCAATTATAGGCAGAGCCTGGAGAGCGGAAAGCGGAATCTCCAGCCTGACCTGTTCCTTTCTGCGGTTTTTTTTAGAAAACCAGGATCAGGCAGACTGGGAGCAGGATGATGACCTGCTGCATACCGCCTACCCTGTTGCCTATAGAGAAGAGCTGGAACAGGGCTTCCCCGACACCTTGCCGGCCGGCTGTGATCCGGATAAAATTCGCTGGGCCATCGGGGACGAATCATCCGGTTTTATGGTGGTGGCCCAGGCTGAACAAATGCTGCGATGCAGAGCTTTTCAGACCGGAGAGCAATCAATTATCCGGGGACTCACAGACCAGCGTTATATTGTCAGGGGACAGCCCCTGTATCGTATAAAAAATGGCCCCTGGCGTCCTGTTGACAATGCGTTTTCTCTATCGCCGCAACAGGAGCCCGTTCAGTTCCATACCGGGCGGGAGATCCTCGAATGCACCTGCTTTCAAAAACCCGGCTGGGCAAGCCGTGTCGGCAGGGACCGCTTTGGTCTCTTTGCGGATCTTGAGATACAAGGTATTATTCAGCGGTTCCGCTGGCTGGAACCGGGCAGTTTTATGATGGGCTCGCCCGAGGATGAGCCGGAGCGACTTGATGAGGAAACACAGTATAAAGTGATCTTAAACCAAGGATTCTGGCTGGCGGACAGCACGGTGGCCCAGGAGTTATGGCAACTGGTGATGGGGAAAAACCCCAGTAATTTTAAAAGCAGGCAAAGGCCGGTGGAAACTGTGAGCTGGGAGGACATCCGGAAGTTTATTGACAAATTAAACAAACTTATGCCGGGGCTGTCTGTTTGCCTGCCAACCGAGACCCAGTGGGAATATGGCTGCCGGGCAGGGAGCATAACCCCTTTTTCCTTCGGGGATACGATCACTCCGGAACAGGTGAATTATGACGGAAATTATCCGTATAATGATGGGAAAAAGGGAGCGTATCGTGAGCAGACCGTGGCTGTGAAAACGCTGCCCTGTAATGCTTGGGGCTTGTATGAAATGCACGGCAATGTCTGGGAATGGTGTCAGGACTGGTTTCTGGAGGACCTGGGGCCGGAAGAGGGTGGAAACCGTGTTGTGCGCGGCGGCTCTTGGCTCAACTACGGCAGGTTTGTTCGCTCCGCTATCCGTGTCAGGGCCCATCCCGGCGATCGCCGTGACTATATCGGCTTTCGGCTGGCCCGAGGTCATTGAGCAATGCATGCAGGGGAGAGGAATATCGAATATTGAATGGGGAGGAAAAAACAGTTTGTCGAGCCATGGAAAAGCCGTTGTGTTTTTCCCAGTGAGTTTAGTGCATTACTCTCTATTTTCTGTCATAAAAAACAAGAAATTTTTAAGGCACACTGTAGGAGCCAGCCCCCGAAGTCTCGCAGGCTCGCTTATCTGCGGGCGATTGGCGTTTGTTGCACTCGGAACGATTATCGCGCGCAGAGGCGCGCTCCTGCCAAATTTTGGTTGCGGGTGAACCCGCCTTAGTTATAAGTAGGTCTGCTTGAGTGAAACGAAAGCGGACAAATAACAACCATCACTTCTGTCCGGTTTTCGCGGAGCTCAACCAGACCTGCATTTTGTACGATTTATTGGGTTGCGGGCATTGAGCCCGCCTTGGTCGTTCACCTCGTAATTCGTTATTCCTTGTTCAATATTCTGCGGTTCAATCGGTAACAATAAATATGAATCAGAACAGCTTATCACCACCCACTTTCCCCGAATCTTGGGCCTCTGACTGGGGAGAGGATAGATACGGCCTTTGGATGTCTTTTACCATTAAAGGGGTGCGTCAGAAATTTCGCTGGCTGGAACCGGGAAGTTTTATGATGGGCTCGCCAGGGGATGAGCCGGAACGGGAGAGGGTGTGGTCAGGAAAAGAAACACCGCATAATGTGATCTTAAGCAAAGGATTCTGGCTGGCAGACAGCACGGTGACCCAGGAGTTATGGCAACTGGTGATGGGGAAAAACCACAGTAAATTTAAAGGCAGGCACAGGCCGGTGGAATCTGTGAGCTGGGATGATGCCCGGGAGTTTATTGACCAATTAAACGAGCTTGTGACGGGGCTGTCTGTTTGCCTGCCCACCGAGGCCCAGTGGGAATATGGCTGCCGGGCAGGCACCATAACGCCTTTTTCCTTCGGGGATAATATCACTCCGAATCAGGTGAATTATAACGGTAATTACCCGTATAATTATGGGACAAAGGGTGAGTATCGCGAGCAGACGGTGGATGTGAAAACGCTGCCCTGTAATGCCTGGGGCTTGTATGAAATGCATGGCAATGTCTGGGAATGGTGTAAAGACTGGTTTCAGGAAGACTTGGGGGCGGATTCGGTCACTGATCCGAAGGGGCCGGAAAAGGGAGAGGACCGTGTTGTGCGCGGCGGTTCCTGGGACGGCGACGGCGGAGATGATCGCTCCGCCTTCCGTTTCTGGTTCCATCCCGGCTTTAGCGACGTTAATATCGGCTTTCGCCTGGCCCGAAGTCATTGAGCAATGCATGCAGGGGAGAGACGAATATCGAATGATGAATGGGGAGTTTAGTAGGTCTGCTTGAGTGAAACGAAAGCGGACAAAAGTAGTGGCTGCTATTTGTCCGCTTTCGTTTCACTCAAGCAGACCTACCAGGTTCATTTTCTTCTTTTTTTATCACAGGAAATGAGAAGTAAGGCATTAGCCCGGATAACCCAGGATATCGTTATCCGGTTGATCCGGGTTAGAAGAAAGAAAGGCACGCTACCTTGCCTGCAGCATACCCTCCTCGCAGATAAAGGCAAATATTTGCTCCACTCCTTCTCCGGTTTTCATATTGGCAAAGACAAAGGGTTTCTCCCCGCGCATTTTTTTTGTGTCCGTCTCCATGACTGCAAGCGAGGCCCCGACCATGGGGGCCAGGTCCATCTTGTTGATGACCAGCAGGTCCGAGCGGGTAATGCCGGGGCCGCCCTTGCGGGGGATTTTATCACCGGCAGCCACATCGATGACATAGATGGCGAGATCTGCCAGTTCCGGACTGAAAGTGGCGCTCAGGTTGTCGCCGCCACTCTCGATGATAATGAGATCAAGGCTGGGGAAATGGCTGATAAGTTCATCTACGGCAGCAAGGTTCATGGAGGCATCTTCCCGAATGGCTGTGTGCGGGCAGCCGCCTGTTTCCACTCCGATAATCCGATTTGCGGGCAGGGCCTGCCTGCGAGTGAGAAATTCGGCGTCTTCGCGGGTGTAGATATCATTGGTGACAACTGCGATCTGATAGGTGTCCCGCATCTTGAGGCACAGGGCTTCAATAAGGGCGGTTTTGCCTGAACCCACCGGGCCGCCGATGCCAAGACGCAGGGGTGATGGATAGGTCACTCTGTTCTCCTGATGTTTTGCATTTGTTACGAAATGTTGTGGTCTGCCGTTACTCAATTTGGCACATTTATACCGATTACGACCGATACAGTCGGGTATATTGCGTTTCGTGAAGGCTGCATGCCAGGGCCAGGGCAGGTGAGGATGCGCCTATCTCGGATGCCCGGAGTTGCAGTCCGTGCTCGACGGTTTGCGGTAATTGTGATGAGAGTTCATTGAGCAAACGCTGGCCGTCGCTCTGTCCCAGGGGGATGATCTTCATGCCGGCAAGCACCTGGTTTTCAAGCCAGGCCCATGTGTATCCTGTGGCGGCATCTGCAAGGGGAATATTCCAGCATACTGCAGCAAAAGCAAATCCGGCCAGCTGACAGGGTTGGATGTTGTTGAAAATATCAATTCCGTCCAGATCAAGTCCTTTAAGCAAGGTTGTCATCGCTTTGCCCCTGGTTTGCTCCTCCTCTCGTAGTTCTGCAGTTTCCCGACAGGCCAGAAGCAGTTGGCACCACTGTTCAAGTGTTTCCGGTTGATTGGTTGCCACGGCTTTATACATTCCGGCCAGGATTGGAATATCAACCCCGGCCAGTGCTTGGCCCACAAGGTGTTCGAGCCAGTCTCCAAGACTGTCTTTATTTGTAATCCAGCCGGATTCCACAGCCCATTCAAGTCCTTGTGAATAGCTGTATGCTCCGGTGGGCAGCGAAGGGCTGACAAGGTGGAGTAGTCGTATCAGGGCATGTAAGTCAGTCATGGTGATGATGATCGTGGTGGCCGCAGTAGGCTCCTGCTTCGGGTTCAAAGGGAGCCTGCTCTACCAGCACTTGATGTCCCATTTTTATGAGCATCTGGTCAAGAACATGATCATGGGGGTACCGAATCTTGGTTGCGGAAATTTCAAGTTCCACATGCCGGTTGCCAAGGTGGTAGCAGATGTGGGCCAGTTGCAGAGGATCACTGCAATGGACAGTGGAGACTGTTTCCGCTGCCGCCTTGATTTCAATGGTTATGCCATCTTCTGTCTGCAATTTGTCGCCGCCGCGCAGAATGATGCCACGGTCAAGAAAAAGCCCTGCCTCCGTACCGTTATCAAGCCGCACCCGCTGGCGGCTTTTGGTGCGGCTTTTCCAGGGGAGGGTGAGCGTGGTAGAGGATTTTCGGTTGTTGCCGATTACTTTTTTTGTAAATTTGAGCATGGATAGGACTTAGAAGAGAAAATATCGTTGCGCCATGGGCAGTATCCGTGCCGGTTCACAGGTGAGAAGTTCGCCGTCGGCCCGAACCTCATAGGTCTGGGAGTCAACCTCGATGAGCGGCAGATAATCATTATGGATCATGTCTTTCTTGCCTATATTTCTGCACCCCTTGGCCATGCTTATGGTTGTTTTGAGCTGCAGGCGGTCGGCCAATCCGGTGTCCACGGCTGCTTTGGAGAGAAAACTCAGTGATGTCGCAGCCCGGGCGCCTCCCAGAGCGCCAAACATATAGCGGTAATGTACCGGCTGTGGCGAGGGGATGGATGCATTGGCATCACCCATGGGTGCGGCAACAATCATGCCGC
>CAZURY010000048.1:0-9603 GCA_964623145.1 uncultured Desulfobulbus sp.
CCTAAATTGAGCGATTTTTTCTTCTGCGAAGCACCGGTTGCCTCCGGCTTCAGATGTGGAAAAAGTATCACATCACGAATGGAAGGCGAATCCGTCAACAGCATGACAAGTCGATCAATTCCTATTCCCTCGCCGGCAGCAGCAGGCATACCATATTCCAGGGCTCGCACATAATCATAATCAAGCTCCGGATGGATCTCCTCATCATCTCCACGATCCTCTATCTGACGGGCAAATCGCTCATACTGATCCATGGGGTCGTTGAGCTCGGAAAAGGCATTGGCAATTTCCCGGCCGGTGACAAAAAGTTCAAAGCGATCAGTTACCGTGGGATCGTGCTCGTTCCGCCTTGCCAGGGGTGATACTTCTGTCGGATAGGAGGTGATAAAGGTCGGATTAATCAATTTCTCCTCGACCAGCAACTCAAATAACTCCGTTTTTGCCTTGCCGATACCTGCACCTGGCTGCAGCGCAATACCTTTATCCTGAACAAGGGCCTTTACCCTCTGCTCATCAGTCAGAATATCGGGATCAATACCGGCCACCTGCACGAGGGCCTCATCCATCGTATACCGCTGCCATGGGGGCGACAGGTCTACCTCCACTCCCTGGTAGGTGATTTGCATGGATCCGGTAACCTCATAGGCAATCCAGGAGATCAACTCTTCGGTCATGTCCATCAGATCATGATACGTGGCATAAGCCTGGTAAAACTCCAGCATGGTAAACTCGGGATTATGCCGGGTGGATAATCCCTCATTGCGGAAGTTGCGGTTAATTTCAAAAACCCGCTCAAAACCACCCACCAACAACCGCTTAAGATACAGTTCCGGAGCAATGCGCAGAAAAAGATCCATGTCCAGGGCATTGTGGTGGGTTTTAAAAGGTTTAGCCGTAGCGCCACCCGGTACCGGCTGCATCATGGGCGTTTCCACTTCAAGAAAGCCGCGATTACTGAAGAATTCACGGATCAACCGAATAATCTCCACACGCTTGCGAAAAGTCTCACGCACCTCGGGATTAACAACCAGATCGACATATCGCTGTCGATAACGGGTCTCAACGTCGGTCAGGCCGTGAAATTTTTCCGGCAGCGGCCGCAGAGACTTGGTAATCATCTGCAGGGATGCAGCCTCTATTGAAAGCTCACCGGTTTTGGTTTTAAACAACTTGCCCTCAATACCGACGATATCCCCCACGTCCCATTTTTTAAACTGGGCGAACACTTCATCTCCAAGCAGGTCCCGTTTGGCATAAATCTGGATCCGACCACTTTCATCCTGGATGTGAAAAAAAGCCGCCTTGCCGAACTTACGCATGGACATAATTCGACCGGCGACCCTGTAGGTTCCACCGTCCTGCTCATGGGATTCAGGAGCCAGTGTTTCACCACGGGGCAAAATTTCCTTCACGGGCTGAGGAGAGGTAAAAGTGTTACTGAACAAGACTACCCCGGATTCGGCAAGAGTATTGGCTTTTTCCCGGCGTGCTTTTAATAGATTGTTTTCATTATTCATTGAGATGACACACTTAACGTAGAAAGAGTAAAAATAAAAAAGATTGCGCCCGCAAAAAGAGGCATTATTTATCCGAAAATTGACTATTGAGCGGTGTCGTTTCAGTCGATTTTCATACTTCGTTATGGCTGTTATGGCTGTTATGGCTGTGACGTTAAAAATCTGGTCCAGCCATGCTGGTTTATCCGGCAATCGGCTCAAAAGGGAAGCCATTCCGGTTGATTTTCATGCCGGTTATGGGTGTAAAAAATTGGTCCTGCCGTTCCGGCTAAAGGAATTGTGCCCGTAGACTGTCTGCCGTGGACCTGGTCAGGGAAAGTACTTTTTCCGCCGCCTGCCTGGAAACCGATCCCGTGCCGCAGCTAGGAGTAATCAGGGTCTGCTTGAGCAGGCCTTTCATGTCGCGATCCGGTGTAACAAAGGCCTGCATCTGCCGGACAAACAACTCGACAAGAGAGGTCGTTGTCTGACTGTTGATCTCCTCTTCCCGGGAGGTAGGGATTCCGCCCCAGGCAATCAGGGAACCGCGATCAAGGAAATCAGCGACTTCGAGTTTCAGGGCGGCCATCTTATCGAAAAAACCATAGGCATCAAAACTGATAATATCAATGGCAGAACCAAGGAGAATCGACCAGTTGGTGTTGGCGCATACATGAATGCCGACAAGGCCGCCTGCCTGATGAACAGCCTCGGCAACTTCATTGATCATCTCTCTGATTTCCTCGTCGGTGACCCCGATAAAGGCGGATGAACCCAACCCGGCCAGGGCAGGTTCATCAATAAACAACAATACCGGTTTGTCATTACCTGCGGCAATCTTTTCCATTGTCCCGGCCAGCAGCCTGGTCTGCCAGGCCGCCTTCATGCTGATGCCCTTAATTACCATATCGCGAATAGTGTCATCAAAATAGCCTGCCCGACCCTCTCTGTCCTTTATTCCGGTCAGCATGGTGAATGGTCCGGACACCTGCCCCTTAACACCAATCAGGTCATCATAATGTTCCGGCAAGGCATCAAGGAAAAGATACAGACCTGCAGCCCGTTCCCGGCTCACCTGAAAACGGGAACCGACAAGGGTGGAGAGATCTTCCTGAACCGCCAGATACTCTTCATAAAAGGCAAGCATTTCTTCTTCAAAACCGGCATGGGAAATATCAAAGAGAATGCGCCCTTCCGGATCAGTTATATTTTCCTCGACAATACAGGGAATGCCCTCTGCAAACTGCGGCATCATTCGTTCCAAAGAATGATGGGGCAACTGCGGCCAGAGAGGAATCTCCGGTGTTGTCGAAAATATCCATTCCAGGGCCTCCTTATGATCAGACAAGGGTACGCTGCCGATCAGTACAGGCAACCCGTCTGTTGAAAATCGACCTTTGATAGCGGTCGTCATTATCTAACCTCTGGTATTAGCAAATCGATTCCTGGTGGCTGGACTTCAGTCACCAGGCGTCTTATATATTCAACCTTTCTCTTCCTGCCGGGCACCAGGCTGACAACAGGAAATTTTCTTTACCGACACGAATTGATATAAGTAGTGCGAACAAAGGGTGATGTCAATTTTTTTCCAGAACCGCTACGCATTCAATATGGTGGGTATGGGGGAACATATCAACCGGGATAATGGTTGACAGGCGATACCCCCCTTGAGCAAGAATCCGTATATCCCGCATCATGGTTGCCGGATCACAGGAAATATAAATAATCATACCGCTGCCAATGGAGACTAAAAGTTCAGTCGTACGACCGAGCCCCCGGCGTGGTGGATCAAGGACAAGAACATCAAAATGATTTTTACCGCCGACAAGGCCCTGGAGATAGCGGGTGACATCAGCGGCAATGAACCTGATTCCTTTTATACCGGCATTTTGCGCATTCTTCCCGGCATCTGATATCGCTTTTTTATTTAACTCAACTCCGGTCACTGCGGCTCCGGCAAGCGCCAGCGGAATGGAAAAATTTCCCATACCGCAAAAAAGATCAAGCACCCGACTCTCGGACAGATCGCCCGCAAGCTCACACACAAGTTGTACAAGTTGCCTGTTTTGCCCGGGGTTGACCTGAAAAAAACTATGTTTATTCCAATGCAGGGTATAGGATGTCTGCCCTGTGGCAAATAATTGGCTGCAACCGAATTTTCCTCTTGAAAAAATTGTTTTTCTGCCACGGCAAAACGCCACACCGGCACATTTTTTAAGGGCACAAATCGCACTGATAAAAGAATTCGGCGGTTTCCGGCCACCTGAGAGAAAAAAGGTGGCAATTACCGATGTATCGTCGGGCGAGCAGATATATTCAATCTGCCGGCAATACCTGGCGGCCGGCGACACCAACCCGGATTCCATCAATTCGCCCAAAGCGTCGTTGATAACAGGCGTTGCCAGAGGACATTTTGTAATTGCAATCAGATCATTGCTCCCCATCCGATGAAAACCGATTTCACCATTGCGCGACAGGTGAAACCGCACCTTGTACCGATAGCCCTGCGACTGCGGCGAAGGCACGACCGCCTTTATTACCGGTGTCGAAGAGAGGCGGGCCCTCTCGAGCAATTCCCGCACAATTTCCCGCTTTAACGGCAATTGTTCAACATACGGAGCCTGTTGCAGGTTACAGCCGCCGCATCGGCCAAAATGGCGGCACAGCGGCTGACAGCGCAAAGGAGATGAACGAAGCACCTGCCGGAGTTCTGCCAGAATATGGCCGGAACAACGCTTTTTTTCAACAACGCGCACCAATTCGCCGGGCAGGACAAATGGCGCCATGACCACCAGCCCGTCATCCAGCTGTCCCAGTCCGCTGCCACCCGCTATAATCTTTTTTATTTCAAGGGTATGTTCCGTTTGCACAGAAAGCTCATTTAATGGTACAGTACATGGGAATTAAAGGATCCGGCAACCAGGCTGATCAATTACAAAATTTTAGTATGTGCAAACGCCCAGTTATAAATCCTGTGAGGAGTTACGATCATGTCCGGATCGCCGGGCCCACCTTATCTACTCTTTTTTTTTCTTCACCGCATCGAAGAATGTAGGTTGAAAGCAAAGTAATCATACTTTTTTTATGGTACAAGCCTGTTATAAAGAAGGTCGATTTTTTCCGAGCCATTCAATTCATGACCCCGAATAAAACACAACCGCAAATCCTGGTCGTTGACGATGAGCAGGTTCACCGCTACATGTTAACCACCCTTTTTGCCGAATGGGGCTGGGAGGCTACCGAGGCCGATGACGGAATAACAGCGCTCAAAGCCGTTGAAGAAGGACCTTTTGATGCCATCCTCATGGACGTGCGGATGACCACAATGGACGGCATGGAGGCATTGCAGAAGATCCATGCCGTCAATCCGGCCATTCCGGTCATCATCATGACAGCTTACTCCTCGGTCGACTCCGCAGTTGCAGCCATTAAGCAGGGCGCCCACGATTATCTGACCAAACCTCTGGATTTTGATCGTCTGCGGGAAACACTGGAAATCGCCATGGGGCATCGTAAACAGACGCAGGCCCCATCCGTTTCCGGCGATCCCTTTGGCGAAGACGATCAGATCATCGGCGCCTCTGAATCCATGCGAAATCTATGGGATATGATTCTCCATGTTGCTCCCACAGAGGCAACCGTTCTGATTACCGGGGAGTCCGGAACCGGCAAGGAACTGGTCGCCTCGGCGCTGCACCACAAAAGTCAACGGGCCAACGGACCGTTTATCAAGGTGAACTGCGCAGCTCTTGCAGAAAACCTGCTTGAGTCTGAATTATTCGGACACGAAAAAGGAGCTTTTACAGGTGCGGATCAAAGACGCGAAGGACGCTTTGTCCAGGCCCAGGGAGGCACACTGTTCCTCGATGAAATCGGGGAAACCTCTCCGGCCATGCAGGCCAAACTCTTACGGGTACTCCAGGAACATGAGCTGCAGAGAGTGGGCGGCCAGGAAACACTGTCCGTTGATGTCCGGATTCTCGCCGCCAGCAATCGCAATCTCGAAGAAGAAGTTGCCCGGGGTACTTTCAGGGAAGATCTCTTTTATCGCCTAAATGTAGTTGTCCTTGATGTACCGGCATTACGGGAAAGAAAAGGTGACATCCCCCTGCTCGCCGAATTTTTCCTTAAAGAATTCGCCGGGAAGAACAATCGGCAGGTGGTCGGCATAACCCCGGAATGCATGGATGTCCTGGGTCGCTATCCCTGGCCGGGAAATGTGCGCGAACTGGAAAACGCCATTGAACGCGGAGTCATTCTCATGCGGGGTGAATACCTGGACATCAGCGGCCTGCCGTTGACCATTCAGCGATGGGCCGACAACCATGCACCGGAAGAAACCGTCCAACCGGCGACTTTAAAAGAGGCGGAAAAGGCATTAATCCTGAAAACACTGGAAGAAACCGGTGGAAATCGCAGCGAAGCAGCCCGACGCCTGCAGATTACCAGAAAAACACTGCTCAACAAGCTTAAAACATACAACAAGGAACAATAATATTTCCCCTCCGACACCTGCTTATCACCTCCGGAGGCCTTTGACTCTCTATTATGCAGCTAACCGCTTCGTCCACCACCAACGCCCTGCTTGCCGCCTCCCTTGCCGTCCATCGACTGCTCCTTCGGGAACAGGATCTGCCGACACTGCTCCAGGGAATCTGTGACCTGCTGATTGACAATACTCTCAACCATGCCGCCATGATCGTGCTCTTTGATAATGATGTGGGAAGTGTCATTACAGCGGAAGCCGGTCTTGGCAATCGTTTTGACCGAATCATGAAACGATTGCGGGATTCGGAGCTGCCCGGTTGCGGCAGGGCATGTCTGGAAGAAAAAGGAAACGCGGCAATTCTCTGTGAAGATTGCAGCTGCGGGGTCTGCAGTAACGGACCGCAGGGAAAAAACAAAGCCGTTGCCACCGCTATTCGCTGCCACCCTGGACTCGTCGGCTTTCTGGTTGTCGAGCTTTCCTGTTCATCGGACCATACACTCCTTGAAACGTACCGGGAACTGGCCGGATCTATCAGCCAGGCTCTGGGCAGACTGTTTACAGCTGAAGAGGCCCGGCAGAGAGAACTTGAATTAAAACGGGTGGAAGAAAGGTTTGAGCTCGCCCTTTACGCCTCCAGGGCGGGACTCTGGGACTGGAATATCAAGACAGGGGAAATGTTTACCAGCCCGGACCGAAAAAAATTTCTTCATTATCAGGATGGAGATGATGACCCCGGAGTCTCGCCGTTGCAGGGGCTCATCCATCCCGATGATCAGGAAAAAGTCATGGAGGTACTCAATGATCATCTGGCCGGCAAAACAGATGAATACCGCATAGAATATCGCATCAAGGATCGCCAGGGTAATTGGAAGTGGTTTCTTGATCGCGGCAGGGTTGTGGAGCGGGATAACAAAAACATGCCGATCCGCATGACCGGAACCCATCAGGATATCACAAGGCAGAAGCATCAGGAAGAGACCCTGGCCGCTGTTGAAAAGCAGATGCACGAGGCGGTGAATCACGAGCGAAACTTTCTGCAGACTGTCATTGACGGCGCAGCCGACCCGGTTATGGCCATTGATGTGGATTATAATATATTACTGATGAACAAAATCGCCGCAACGATGCTGCATGTGGACCCGGAAACCATTTCCCTGTACGGAGAAAAATGCTATCAGTTTTTTTTCGGTCATAACCACCCCTGCTCGGACAGTGAGTTCCCCTGCCCTGTGCAGGAAGTACGCAGGCAAAAACGTTCCGTTACCCTGATCCACCAATCCTACCATGGCAACGGTGTTAACAATATATTTGAAATAGAAGCATCTCCGTTGCATGATCAAGAGGGTAATATTTACGGCGCCATTGAAGTAGCCAGAAATATCACCGACCGATTGCGCATTGAAAAAGAGCTGCGGGAAAGCAGATCCAGACTCTACCGCCTGGCCCATCATGACGCGCTGACCGGCCTGCCCAATCGGTTACTCTTTGAAGACCGTCTTGATCAGGCCATTTTAAAAGCCCGACGTAACACAACAAAGCTGGGCATCCTTTTTCTGGACCTTGATCGATTCAAGCATATAAACGACACCCTGGGGCATGACGTTGGTGACGAATTACTGGTGGCAGTTTCTAAACGTTTACAAAATCAATGCCGCCAGTCGGATACGGTGGCAAGACTCGGCGGCGATGAATTTGTTTTCATTCTTGATAATCTCCGCGGCAAAGAGGGGGCCGAAGTCGTGGCCAAAAAAATTCTGACCGCCCTGGAGCGACCAATAAAAGTAAGCAATCATGAATTGCAGATTTCCACCAGTATTGGTATTGCTCTCTACCCGGACGATTCAACGGACATTGACGGCGTGATAAAACTGGCTGACATTGCCCTTTACCGGGCCAAGGAAGCCGGGCGCAACAAATATCGGCTGTATAGTCCGGAGATGGGTCAGGAAACAGACAATCCACGGGTCGGGGAAGGAGAAGAGGAAAACAGCCGGTCTGTGAGTTGACGATGCAGGGTTCCTGTGGTATGAGGCAAACTTCCACAGGACGAGATGGAAAAATAATTTTCAACCCGATGATGCTCAGCCGGCCGTCAGACCGGCCATTGCAGAAGAAGAAAAGAAGGTAAGCGGAGAATGAATTTATGCGGACTGATATCCTTCATATAGGCGCCGGCGAGCTGACCTATGAAATTCGGAACATAGTAAATGTCGGCGCCAAGCTGCAAAATCTCGGGGTGCGGGTCAACTGGGAAAACATTGGCGATCCGATCGCCAAAGGAGAGGAAATCCCCGGCTGGATGAAAGATATCGTTGCTGAAGCAGTACGTGAAAATGCGACTTATGGCTACAGTCCGACAAAAGGTGTTTTAAAAACCCGCGAGTATCTGGCAAATGACACCAATACCATGGGCGGCGCCCAGATCGATGCCGAGGATATTATCTTTTTCAACGGTCTCGGTGATGCCATTTCCAAGGTATTCGGGTTTCTCAAACGCACGGCCAGGGTTATTGTACCGACCCCGAGCTATACCACCCATTCCTCTGCAGAAGCTGCCCATGCCGGGGACCAGCCGGTTACCTATATTTTAAATCCCAATAACCTCTGGTATCCGGACCTGGAGGATATTGAAAATCACATCAAATATAATCCGGCGGTTGCCGGTATCCTGGTGATAAACCCGGACAATCCGACCGGGGCAGTGTACCCGGCGGAAGTTATCCGGGCAATAGTTGAAATCTGCGAAAAGAATGATCTCTTTATTATCTGCGACGAGGTGTATCAAAACATCACCTACAACGGGACCGTTGCCGCGCCTTTATGTACGGTCATCGGTGACAAGGTACCTGCACTCTGCATGCGGGGCACCTCAAAGGAAATGCCCTGGCCCGGCGGACGCTGTGGCTGGATAGAGGTGTATAACGGTCACCTTGACCCGATGTTTGAAACCTATGTCAACTCAATCCTCAACGCCAAGATGCTGGAAGTATGTTCCACAACCCTGCCCCAGGTTGTCCTGCCCCGAATTAAGAGTCACCCGGAGTACCAGGTCTATCTAAATGAGCGTATTCGAAGATATGAACGATACTCAAACATTGCCTATGATATTCTCAAAGAAAACAAGGGAATACTTGTTAATCGCACAAACGGCGCATTTTATATGAGCGCTGCCTTCACCGACGGGCTGCTCACCCACAAGCAGACCCTGCCCATAGAAAATGATGAGGTCAGAAAAACCGTTGAACAGCTGGTGTCCGGGCCGGATGTATCCCTGGATAAACGCTTTGTCTATTATCTGCTGGCCTCCACCGGGGTGTGTGTGGTCCCTCTATCCTCGTTTGCCACCACTCTTCAGGGTTTCCGCATCACCTTGCTGGAACGCGACGAAGAGGAATTTATCAAAATTTTCAGCACGATCTCCACGGCCATCGACAGATATCTTGCCTCCTGATATCTCCTGCGATTTCAGCCCATCCTTCCGCACCGGCTCTATCCCGGTGCGGAATACTTTCCCTTTTTTCCGTACCATTTACCATTCGCCATCCCCTTGACACTGGTTTTCCCCATACTTATTGTTCCGTCAGATTTATTCGGGCCGGATCAATGGAAGGCAGTAAA
>CAZURY010000049.1:0-3237 GCA_964623145.1 uncultured Desulfobulbus sp.
GAACGATGCGCCGCCGTCCGGGTTGTTTTCAGCCCATATCCTTCCCCGGTGCGCCTGGATGATCTGGCTGCAGATGGCCAGCCCCAGGCCGGTGCCGCCGGCGCCGCTTTTGGTGGTTGAGCTTTGGGTGAATTTTGCAAAAATAGTTCCCAGTTCTTCCTGCGGGATACCGATGCCCTGGTCACGGACGGTAATCCGGATGGCCTGTCTCTTGTCGCCGCTTCCGCAGCTGTGCCGGATATGCTCGATGCGGATGGAAATTTTTTTCCCGGGCTTGCTGAATTTAAGCCCGTTGGAGAGCAGGTTGCCCATAACCTGGCCGATCCTGGTCTCATCAAACCAACCGGTAACCGGTTTGTCCGGAGCAATCAGCTCAAGGCGGACACCTTTTTCTTCGGCCGCGGCCATAAATTCCCCGGTAACACGTTTGGCAACGGCGGTAATATCTTCCCTGGCCATGGAATAACGCATATTGCCTGCTTCCAGTTTGGCCAGATCAAGGAGATCATCAAGCAGCAGGATAAGCCGGTCACCGCTGTTCTTGATTTCATGAAAATATTCATGCAGTTTCTCCCGGGGCACCTTGTTGATACGTTTAAGGCCGAAATTGGCATAACTTAAAATAGCATGCATGGGTGTGCGCATTTCATGGGACATGTTGGCGAGAAATTCGGATTTCGCCAGGTTGGCCTGATGTTCTTTTTCAAGCGCATTTTTGAGGTTTTCTCTGGCATGCAGCAGTTCCAGGTGCTGTTTGATACGGATTCTGAGCAGTTGCGGCTGTACCGGTTTGGCGATATAATCAACCGCTCCCATGCTTAACCCCTTGTATTCGCCTCCTTCTTCCAGCAGAGAAGTAAAGAAAACAATGAGAATGTTCTTTGTTTCAGGGTCATTTTTCAGTCGTCTGCACACCTCATACCCGTCCATGCCCGGCATGACGATATCAAGAAGGATCATGTGGGGGCGTGGATGTGTTCGCGCTATTCGCAGCGCCTGTGCCCCGTTTTCCGCCAGGCTGACCCGGTACTCATCCTCCAGCAGGAGGTTCAGGTACACCCTGTTGGTCTCATTGTCCTCAACGACAAGAATGTGATCTTTATTCATAATATTTCGTCGTATCACAGTTTTGTGTCATATCCATTCCGGAGCTGCGGAGCATGAAAACGGCAGGGCGATTATGCTTTGCCCATTTTTGCTGAAAAACCGGTAACTGGTTAAGGCCGGATTGTTGCTCATGCCTGAACCGCATGCAGGGTGTGCAGTAATTCATCCATGCCGAACGGCTTTGACAGGTACTGATCCGCTCCTGCCGCAAAGCCGTTATTTATTTCATCCTTCATGGCCCGGCCGGAGAGCATGATGACCTTTACATCGGCAAACGTGTGATCATTCTTCAGCCTTCTGCATACCTCATATCCATCAATTCCGGGCATCATGATGTCAAGCAGCACCACGTCTGGCTTAAATTCCGGCAGCACCTGTAAACATTCTTCACCGGAAGAAACAGAGTGGGTGATGTATTCTTCCTCAAAATCAAGGATCTCAAGTAGGATTTTTACATTGGTACTGTCATCGTCAACGATGAGGATTTTTGTTTTTTCTTTCATTGTCAACTCTCTATGCAGGTATCGTATCGGTTAGAAATTCCGAATATTTTTTATCTTCTTCCAGAATATGGGTAATCAACCATCCTCGCAGGAAAGAATAAACTTCGACCCTCACCGATTCCTTATCCGTCATGATTCGCTGTTGCAAAGCAATAACTTGCTGTTTCAGGTCTTCGTGCAGTTTTTTGTGTGCTTCGATATCAGGGAAATCACTTTTTTCCAGGGCATCCTCTTCAGAGGCAAAGTGAAACTCGGTGTAATCAATGAGTCGGCCGACGGCATCACTTACGGCCATGATATCATCCTTGTCCCGGACAATGACAAACATCCTGTTGATTAATTCAACCAGTTTGCGGTGCTCATTGTCAAATTGTTCAACACCGACGGAATACGAATCTCTCCATTTAATAAACGGCATGGTTAATCCTCCAATAATTTTTTAAATGATAATTATCATGATTCAACTGCAGCGGAATGAAAATTGTCGGCGTGTGTGGGGGGCATATGTTCCCTGTCCCGCTCGCTCAGTTCAAAATTTTCCGAATCGATAAAATCATCGCTGTGTTCACGTTTTATTTGTTCAAATATCGTTATGTTCTGCAAAAAAAGATCAATAAGCGCCGGGTCAAATTGTTTACCCCGTTCTTCTGCCATTATTTCGCATGCTACTTTTACCGGGTAAGGATCTTTGTACGGCCGCCGTGAGGTCAGGGAATCAAAGACATCGGCAATGGCGACAATACGCCCTTCAATCGGTATCTCCTCTCCCCGCAGTCCGGACGGATACCCTGTGCCGTCCCATTTTTCATGATGGGTCAGGGCGATATCCCTTGCGGTTCGCATGAGAATGGAATCATGACCGTCCAGCAGCCTGGCGCCGGTGGTTGTGTGTTCGGTCATGGTCTGCCATTCCTCAGCCGTAAGTTTTCCTGTTTTCAGGAGTATGGCATCGGGGATGGAAATTTTACCGACATCATGCATGGGGCTGGCATTGAGGAGCAGTTCCTGGTGCCGCTTGTCCAGGCCATACAGTTCTCCCAGCTTCATACACATCCTGCTCATACGGATGATATGCTCTCCTGTCTCATTGTCGCGGTATTCCGCAGCCATGCCGAGTCGGCGGACAATCTCCAGTCTGGTGGCATCCAGTTCGGCAGTCCGTTCCCTGACCTTATGTTCAAGAATTTCATTCTGTTCCCGAATGGTATCCTCCGCTTTTTTCAGCCGACACAGGGTCCGCACTCTGGCCTCAAGCTCTTCTTCGGAAAAGGGTTTGGTCAGGTAGTCATTGGCCCCGCTGTCAAGAGCCCGCACCACATCTTCAGTGGCGCTTCTTGCCGTCAGCATCAGAACCGGAATGTGACTGACGAGAGCATCCGCCCGTAATTTTTTCAACATCTCCATGCCATCCATGACCGGCATCATAATGTCCAGCAGGATCACGTCGGGAGAGAGAGATTCGGCCATCTCCAGACCCTGCTTGCCGTTTCCGGCTGCAATCACCCTGAAGTCCGCCATTTCCAGAATCTCCCGGCATATTTTTACATTGCGCTCGTTGTCATCGACAACTTGAACCAGCCCGTTTTCCATGATCTACTCCCTGTAAATGGTATGATTTTCCGTTAAT
>CAZURY010000049.1:3337-9526 GCA_964623145.1 uncultured Desulfobulbus sp.
AACCAGCCCGTTTTCCATGATCTACTCCCTGTAAATGGTATGATTTTCCGTTAATGTGTCGTTAGTTCCTTCTGCAGACAACGTTAAGGACAATGGAGAAGGTTGTTCCCCCGTCAGGGTTCCGGCGCGCATGGATTCCTCCGTGGTGGTCCTTGATGATTTGCCTGCAGATGGACAGGGCCATGGCCGTGCCATAGGATTCTCCCCGGGTCATGCTGTTGTGGAGGAATTTGTCAAAGACCTGATCTATTTCTTCTTCAGGAATGCCAATGCCTTGATCGATGATGGATATCTCCACCTTTGCTTTGGCATGCATCTTTGCCGGCAACTCCCGTATTGTTATTCGAACCGTGTCTCCGGAAGTGGAGAAGTTGATGGCATTGAGGATAATTATCCTCAGGACCTTGCCGATCCATAATCGGTCCATAAGCACCGGTACAGGATGGTCGGGAACCTCTCGTGTCAGGCGGATATCCTTTTCCCCTGCAATATGGGCAAGTTCATCGATATTTGTTTCCACCTCATCAACGATATTTTTTTCACGAAGATCATATTCCACTTTGCCGGCTTCAAGCTTGGCCAGTTCCAGAAGATCATTGAGCAGGTTGAGCAGCCGCGTGCCGCTGTCTTCTATTTCGTGAAAATATTCTTTCAGTTTTACTCTCGGCGCCTCGTCTATCCGTTTCAGACCAAAACGGGCATAGCTGAGAATTCCATGCATGGGTGTACGCAGCTCATGCGATATGTTGGCAAAGAATTCCACCTTGGCCTGTGTCGCCACTTCTGCCGAAATCCTGGCAAGCTCGAGTTCCCTGGCCTGTTCTTTGAGATCATTGATGGCGTGGTGTTGTCTGAGGTGATATTGCATTTTACACTTAAGACAACGCCATTGAACCGGCCAGGTAAGATAGTCGTCGGCCCCGGCGTCATAGGCCCTGGCAATGGTATCCTCCTGTTCTTTTTGTTCTTTTTGCTCTTCAACAATCAAAATAACAGGAATATGGTTCAGCTCCTTTGTCTCTTTCAAGCGGCTGCAGGTGGAAAAACCGTTGATGCCCGACGTCCTGCCGGCCAACAGAATGAGATCCGGTCTGTACTGATTTGCCATTGATATGGTATCTTCGTTATTCTCTGCATGGAGAAGAACGTATCCGGCTTTGTGGAGCTGGTTGACAACGGCCGGCCGGTTTTTTTCTCCGCCGAATGCTGTCAGGATTTTTTCCTGTTTTACGTGTTCCGTTACCATATTCATTTTTCGGAAGTTTCCCTGCTGTAACCGGGATGTGTTTTTTTAATAGTCATGCTTTGCTTCTGTGGAACCGATGCTTTCAACCGCTGTTACCGGTAAGGTAACGGTCTGTAGATCATCGGCGTATGTAAAATGCTTGCAGAAATAATCGAAAATTTTCTGCATCTGCTGTTTTTGCCTGTCGGTTAATGTCTCAAGTTGAATTCCGTAATAGAGGTATTTTTCTTTTTTTTCTTCACGGACGATGCGCCCTGTGAGCGTACATTTGTTCATCCCCGCGTCAGAGGCGCCCTTGGGCAGATCAAGGCGAATTTGCAGTGGTTTGTCCATGTTGAGCTGATGCTCGCATTTAATTTTTATACCGCCCATGCTGATATCTCGTGTGATTGCAGAAAACCGGGAGCCTTCCTGCTCGATGGAAAGTTTTATTCGGTTTTCAATACGGGGGAATTGCCGTTTTTCATTTTTCGGCCGCTTGACCGGTGGGGGCGGATCGGTGGTAAAGCCGCTTAAAACTGCGTTTAACTCCTCGGAGACGAGATGGAGATCGTCCGCCACCATGGTCGTTTCCCGGGCCTTGTCCGTGGATCGCTGCAAGACTTTAAACAGCTCATCCAATCGATCATGGAGCAGGGACAGTTGTTCAGCCTGCTGTTGATTATAGGAGGCAATGTGGATGGTATTCCGGGTTGTGCTGTTCACTCCTTTTTTCATCTCTTCAAAGGCAATAACCGTTTTTTCCGCCTGCTTCCGGGAGTGGTGGACCCGATCCACCACCTGCTGCATTGATTGAACAGACCCGTCCACCCGTTTGGTCAACCTGTTTATCAGGCTGGTGATCTCGGTGGTTGACTCGGCTGTCTGGTTGGCAAGCTCCTTGATTTCGTTGGCGACAACGGCAAAACCTTTGCCCGCCTCTCCGGCCCGGGCCGCTTCAATGGTGGCATTAAGCGCCAGCAGATTTGTCTGGTCTGCAATGTTTTGAATGGATTCTATAATTTTGTGGATCTGGTCGGTTGCCTGTTTCAAGGCTTCCATCTGTTCGGAGGTATCGTTTACGCTCTGGACCGTTTCTCCCAGTTCTTCTATGTTTTGAGAAACGACAAGCGCCCCCTGATCCGCCTGTTTTTCCGTTTCTTGTACGGTTGCCCGGGCCTGCTCCACCTGTGTATTGACCGTGCCTGATATTTCCTGCAGGGTTTCAATCGCCTGGAGGACCTGGTCGGAACTTTCCTGCTCGCAACTGTTGGAGTCGGATATTTCAGACGAAATACCGGCAACCTGACTGGATGAAAGAGCCATCTGCCGACTATTCTGCTGGATGGCGGTAATGATGTTGCTCAGGATTCTGCGCATGTTGCCGACGTTTTTATGGAGAATTGCCAGCTCATCTTTTGAGTCCACTGTGGAAAAGTCATCTCTCAGGTCGCCATCAGCAATCTTTTTGGTGATGGTAACCACCCGGGCAAGAGGTTGGGTGATCGAAGCGGCAATCAATGAGCTGATGACGATTGAAACAAACCCGGCACACAAACCCAGCAGGATTTCTATGATCTGCATCGTTTGCACTTTGTTTGCCGATTGATCAGCCAGCATGCCGACAGCCTTATTCATCTCCCTTAAAGTGTTTTCACTGAGTTGATTGATCAGAACCAGTTGTTCCGGATTGGATGCCGTATTCCCTGTTGCCTGCACCTCTGCCTTCAGCCTGCGCCAGAGGGATTGCACTTGATGTAACTGTTTGTTTATCTGCGGAGTTTTACATGCCGGCAGTTGCACGGGTTTACTCATTTTCAGGTCCATGAAAGTCGTTCCGCCATGCAGCAGCGCAGAAAGGGTTATCTCAAAGAGTTTGGCGCTGTCAGGCATGAACGGGGAGTTTTGTTTGCCGCTGTTTTTCATCTCCGCGTCTGTTTTACGGGCAAGAAAAAATTCTTTGGTGAATTTCTGCGACAGCATTCTCTGGCGGCCTGCAATATTGATGACCAGGCCATCACCCTTTTGCCGATAAAGGGTAAATGATGTGTAAAGCACCATGATACTGAGAACAGCAAGAAAAAAGAGGGTTAATACCCTGAGTTTTTTTCCAACCGGCAGATCCCTGATCCGTAACAGTGAAACAATGAGGTGTTTGTATTTTTCAATCATTATATTGTTGCTGATACCTGCTTGATGTTACCCCGAAATACAGTCTTGCCCTTCAATCCGGTCGGACGTCCTTCCGGAAAATACAGATGCGGTTTTAAGACAGTATCGACTATCTTGATTTGTGTATCCACCCAGTAGCACAGAGTATGCCTGAAAATGGGAATTATTCTTTTGTTCTGATTATCCCTGAGATTTCATCAGGTTGTGGCAGGGGAACGGTGGTGATGGTATTGAGGAAATCTCAATCGAGTGGTAAATCGGGTGGGAAAGGTGAGAATATTCTCAAGTTATGTGAAAATATTGTCAGGTGTTAAATGGAAATCCCGAGTTTTTTTATCCGGTAGCGCAGTTTATGGGGGGCAATGTTGAGAGCGCGTGCCGCCCGGGTGATATTGCCGTTTGTTTTCTTCAGGGCCTGCTGGATGACCAGCCGGGCGGCGCCGTCATAATCAAGATTTTCCTCCATTGACAAGGGGTGGACTCCGGGTGTTTTATCAGCTGCTCCGGGCAGCGGCAGATGTTCCGGCAAAACCGTGCCACCCTTTTCAAGCAGGCTGATCCGTTCCATGATGTTGCGCAGTTCACGCACATTACCCGGCCAGTCATAATTGAGCAGCAGCTCTTCTGCCTTTTGTGAGACACCGGTGAACTGTTTGCCGGTTTTTTGATTGAACCGTTCCATGAACCGGTTGAAAAGAGGGAGAATGTCCTCTGTCCTTTCACGCAGGGGAGGGAGGACAATGCTGATGACATTGAGCCGGAAGAAGAGATCCTGGCGGAAAAGACCGGAGGAAACAGCATCTTCAAGGTTCAGGTTGGTGGCGGCAATAATTCGGGCGCTTACCTTTATTTTTCTGTTGCCGCCGACCCGGTAAAAGCTCCGGTCTTCAAGCACGCTGAGCAGTTTGGTCTGGGCGGCAAGGGGCATGACGCCGATCTCATCAAGGAACAGGGTGCCGCCGGCCGCCTCTTCAAAACGACCCCTTCTGCCACCTGCCCTGGCGCCGGTAAAGGCTCCTTTGCCGTAACCAAAGAGTTCGCTTTCAACCAGTTCCCCGGCAATGGCGCCGCAGTTGACCGTGACAAACGGGCCCTGGTTATCAGCGCCGGCAAAGTGGATTTGCCTGGCCAGCATTCCTTTGCCGGACCCGGTTTCACCGGTAATGAGAACCGGTGTTTCTCTGGAACCGGCTATCTTGTCTATGAGTTCTGCTATTTCGCGCATGGCCGGACTGCTGCCGATGAACATGTTTTCATGGCGGCGGCGTTCATTTTGCTGCAGAACCTGCAACCGGTTTTTCAGAAGTTTGTTATCCAGGGCATTGTTCACCGTTACCAGCAACCCTTGTTGGTCAACCGGTTTGACCAGATAATCATAGGCCCCGATCTGTACGGCATTAACAACCGTCCGGATTTCCTGGTGGGCGGTGACCATAATGACAACCGTGTCCGGAGCCGTCTGTTTTATCCGCTTGAGTACCTCCAGGCCGTCCATGTCCGGCAGGCCGATATCAAGAAGAACAAGGTCGGGTTCATGTAGTGCAAGCTGAGTAAGGCCATCGGCTCCGTTTGAGGCCGTTGCAACCTCATACTTTTCCGACAGTATCATGGTAAAGGCCCGGCTGATACTTTGGTCATCATCAATGACAAGAATATTTGTATTCATATATCTGTGTTTATACACCTTTCTTGTTGTAAGTCGAGGGCCGGGCGCAGGGAAGTTCAATGGTAAAAACGGTAGCCCCGGCCTTGCCGCAGGAGCAGTAAACACGGCCGCCGTGACGTTCGACAATCTGCCTGGTTACGGGCAGGCCCAGGCCGGAGTGATTTCTTTTGGTTGAAAAGAAGGGGGCAAAGATTTGTTTTTTCAGATTGCCTTTTATTCCCGGGCCGCTGTCCGTGCAGGTGATCATTATGGTGTTTACAGTGGACTGAACCTTTGCGGTTGTTATCGTCAGGGCGCCTCCTTTGGTCATCGCTTCCGAGCCGTTACCTATGAGATTGCCGATGGCCTGTTGGAGGGCGATATGGTTTCCGGTTATCAGGGGAAGGTCCGAGGCGGGAGAAAAGACAGCCTTGATTCGGGCCTGTTTCAACAAGGATTCCCTGAGGTAGAGCGCATCCTTTATTACCTGGTTGATGTCCACGGGTCCGGAAGAAAGGGTATCTTCAGTAAAATCAAGAATTCCGGTAATAATGTCGGTTATCACGCGAACATTTTTTTTTATCTCTGCCAGTATCTCCATTTCCTGGTCTGAGCGGGCAAACCGTTTCGGATCCGCCATGATGTCGGCAAAGAGCATAATGGCGGACAGGGGATTTCGGACCCTGTGGGCAAGTCCTTTGGTTAAAGCCGACAGCGAGTGCATCCGGTCGGCATCTTCCAGGAATTCACAGAACGACGCATATGGTTGTTCTGATTCGTGTTTGTCGGTAATGTCGGTCATCTCGTATTTTCGGGAAGCTTGGTGAACCAGTCGGTATTGGACCTGATAAAAGTAAACAATGAATGGAGAACGAAGTCAATTGGAGATAATTGTATCATTTCTGCATATTGGGCAGCGGCTTTTTGTAAGGGCGTAACAAATACATGGAAAGTTATTTTGTTGAAACCAGTGTGAAAAATGTTGATATTTACTTAGGGCTCATTATTGTAAAAAGCAGGTAAACGTTTACATTATGCAGGTAATGCGGGTGAAACAGCATCTGGGTGAACGGTTACAAAAGCAGTGTGTTTCAGCGGAATCCTTGAGCGGATTGTTCCAACCAAGTGTCAGTCCTGACAAATTTTT
>CAZURY010000050.1:0-9517 GCA_964623145.1 uncultured Desulfobulbus sp.
AGCGATGTTATCCCTTTTTGCTGAACAATGATGGTAATCAAATTTTTTTTGCAGAAAAACTCTCCCTAAATCCTTCTACTGTAAATAGTGTAAAGAGAATCACTGCAAAGAAAAAACCGCATGTAATTTTGTTCTGCCTGTTTTTTTATCATCGCCCGTCTTCAGCATTTGAAAATTTTCAGGAAACAAGTCATTCTCCTCCGTTGTTTTAATGTAATTACCTGTTACCTCAACCTATTAATTTGAACCATGACATATCGCGAGCATTCACCTGTCAACGACAAGAAAGGCACACAGAATGTCGAAGTTAACGTCGGCTATGCAAATAACAAAGTTCAGGTGACAACCAATAATTACGAATATCCCCAATCCATAATTGTTCGGTGCCCCGTATGCGGCAGAAACAATGAGGCGGGCGCCACCTTCTCCTGTCAACGATGTAAACGGGATAACCTCTGTATTTCCCACCAGGAAAGCACCTCGTATCTCTGCAGAGAATGTCACGCCCGGACCGTGCCGACCATTCCCGAAGGGGTCGTCTGTTCATCCGGACATGAGTTTATCGAGCCCCTTTCCGGTGTCACTATGCGCTTTGTACCTGGGGGGAAATTTAATATGGGCAATATCCTTGATGCATCCACTGTTGACAGTGCATTTTCGGGTTCGCCCGTGCAGGTCTCGGGATTCTGGCTGGCTAAATTTCCACTTACCCAAGGGCAATATGGTCGAATTATAGGAATGGAAAACAATCCTTCCTATTTCAATCACGGTCCTGACCACCCGTTGGAAAGAATTTCCTGGATAGGCGCAAAACGATTTATCGACACCCTTGCAGCACAAACCAACCTGCCCTTCCGACTGCCGGTGGAAGCGGAATGGGAGTATGCAGCCAGAAGCGGCGGTAAACCGGAACTATACGCCGGAGGCAGCGACGCTCACAGGGTGGCCTGGTTTGCAACTAATTCGACTAATGAAAAAAACATTTCCTCCACCATGCCGGTCGGCCGCAAAGCTCCCAACGGACTTGGCCTGTACGATATGTCCGGTAATGTCTGGGAATGGTGCAGTGATCGTTATACTCCCGCCATCAGTTCCCCCGACCCCCTCGCCAGTGGAAGAACTGATGGCGTGGCGATGCGGGTCATCAGGGGCGGAAGCTGGTTCCACGACAGCACCTTTCTGAGTACCACCTGCCGTTACGGGCTAAAACCAGGGGCGATCTATAATTATCTCGGCATCCGCCTAGCCCTTTCGAATATGAAATAACGCTGCCCTCCAGCCTTTACAAAGTACGGAAGTCAAAAGACGCAGATTCGGTATTCCCAGGGCGAAGTGTATGCTTATCTGTAGCAGCCAGCTTCCTAAATTGAGCGTTTCGCTCATCTGCAATTTAAAAAGATAAATGATTACAGAATGTTTTCTTTATAACGTGTTGCCAACTCGTGAAAAAAACGATCTTCCCTGTTGTCCTCTCCCCTGATTAGCGTATTGGGTATTTCCAAAAACCAAACGTTCTTTTTTTGCAGAAAAAAATCCTTCTCCACCGTCCTTCACCATAACAACAGATTTCCATGCGTTGTCGTCACGACAGCAAGACATTTTTTAAGGAGGGATAATGCAGGAAAATAGAGAACCGGATCACGGACAACAGCCAGATACCATTGAACAGCAGAACAGCGACCTACCAAATGACAACTTTGACCACAAAGAGGTGGAACAACTGCTTCACAGCGGCATGTTGTCCAGCCGGGAAACTCTTACCGGCTTTGATCATCCGCAATGGGACGATATTGTCACCCCGCTCATGCCCTTAAATTACGGCAAAAACTCTCCGCTGGTTGCGGACCTTGATGATCCGGCAGATCGTCTGCAGCAGGAACGTATTTTGTTGCTCGGGTGTTATGACAATACAGTTATCCTCCACTCCGTCCAGTTGCTGCTTGATAAGCTTTCCATCAGCCGGCAAAACCGTTTCCTGATCAACTGCGACCGGGAAAATCCCCGGGTTGCCAATCTGTCCATGGAATTTTTTCTTGAAGAGGAGCTGCCCAAAGATTTCGGCTGTGCCATTGACGTTCGCCCTCTGGAAGGTCAGGCATTTCTCTATTCGCTCAACGAGCTAAGCTTCCCGGCCTTCAGGACGCTGCGAAACCGATTGCATGATCTTGATAGTTGTATCATCTGCATGGTGCATCCCGGCTTTATGCGCAGCAGGTTTCCTTCGGGATGTAATACTGCGACCTACCGGGAGATTTCTTTTCTCAAACCTGTGCTGCAGACACGTTTTCCGCACAACCATGATGAGCTTGTCAAAAAAATTACCCGCCAGCGACAGAACGGCGACTGGGGCGGAAACGAAGAGGAATTTTACAGAATAGTCTCCAGTTACCTTGCCGAAAATCGCCTGGAAGAGGAGATTGCCGGACGTGAAAAGTACAAAGGCAGTCAGGGATCTTCTTCAGCGCTGAACATTGCAGGGGCAGAACTCTTTCCCGAAGACGATCACCTCCTGTTGCTGAAGAAAACAGTCCTCTATGTGGCGGCATTTTTTCCCGGCCTCACACCGCATGACTTTACCTCTACAGTCTCTCTGCTTCTGGGAGAGAGTACCGCCCAGGTCCCTGTTCAGGAAACCAGAATACGGGAAGACGGCAGCAAAGAAAAAATTGAAACATTTGAAGAACAATCACTTCTGAAAATCTGGCGGAGGAACAACGATGCCATCTTAGCCGAAAACCAGTTGACCGCATCCACAGGCGGCGAAAGCGTGAGAACAATAGGATTCACAAATCCTTACCTGAGCAATGCACTTGGTCGATTCATGGAGGAACAGTTTCCCTTTTTCCTGGACGAGCAATTTACGGTCATCAAAAAAAGGGGCCTGCTCTTTACCAGTTCAGGAAAAATGCTTGAAAATGTCATTGCCCTGTCGGTGAAAATGGCCTTATCCAATGTCCGGCATCACGGCAGACAATGGCTGAGCGGCATGTTAATGCAGCTTAACCATGAACTGCACACCAATAACGACTGTCCCGGCGACCTGCACGGCCTGCTGGAACATATCCTTGAACAGATGGAAAAGGATATTCACGGGCATATCATTTATACCCGAATATCCTATCTCATTCGAGAGATGCTGCACCATGATCCTTTGCAGAAGATGGTCAGAGATTTTTTTGAACAGCTCATCAATACCGGCGACCATACCGGTCTGCTGGAGATTGTCAAAAAATTACGTAACGTGCCGGGCTTTGATGAATTTTTCTGGATGCAACAGCTCCTTGAACGAGGCCGGGGCAAGGTTAAAAAAGAAACCTATACCCTGCTGTACAGGCATATAATAAACAGCGGCCAGGCATTTCCCAGCCGCATGGAAAAACTTATGCAATGGCTGCCGGAAGCGGATAAGCCTCTTGCAAACTACTCCAATGCCAACCGCTTTGCCCTGTGGTTCATTATGTCCTTTGCTATTGACAGCGTGGCACAACTGCAGGCCAAAGCCAGGGGCGAACATTCATCTCTTCCCGAACTGTTTCCCCTGTTAACAACAACCGACAGTGGCCCCAACCCATTACAGCTGGTCAACTGGCTGTTTCATCCGGGAATTTCACTGCTCTTTGCCGGTGACGGGGATAAGGACGCCCCCCACCTGCTCCATGACCGGTTGCTGATGGTTTTGTATTTGCTCCTTGAGGTTGATTGCTACACGGATCAGCTCGATACATTACCGGAAACGAGCAAATTTCTTGTCCGGACCATAGCCGGTCACCTGGTAAGCCTGCAGCAACACCCTGAAAAAAGCGCTCTCTTCCTATCCTCTGCTCTGCTGGCCCAGTGGTTTATTCTCCTTCACAACCGGGACAACACACAGACAGGCAATACCAAGGAAGCGGCCTTGCAGAAATCTCTTCTGTCGGCAGTGGCAAACCATACCCGTGCCAGACCGGCACACCATAAACGGCTCACCGCATACTGGCGCGGTATCAGCAATGATATTCTGGGGATTATCAACACCGTCCCACCGGAACAGCGCAATACACGCAGGCTGTTAAGCCGCAAACGTACCCTTCTTAAACAGCTGGTAAAAACATACCGAAATATCCGAAAAAACAGCAAACAGAACAATGCATCGCTGCATGCAATATCTTAACCTGGAGATTAAACATGGGACAGACATATCAGTTGGAACAGATAATAAAAAAGGTTGATGCCGCAACAACTGCAAAACCTGGGGACGAGGTCATTATTGTTTTTGACCGGAAAAAGAAAAAAACGCTCCAGGCGCCGGGATGGCTGCAAAGAACATTAAACAACGGGCTTGAATACTATCTGGTCGCCAATGCCGACGATCCCAGAAACAAGGTCGAATGTACCGGGCCGGATCATGTTCTGAAGCGTTTCGATCCCGAGTTCGAGCTGCCGGTGACGACCAGTTACACTGCTCTCTGCAAACCGGGTGACGAGGAAAAAATAGTGCTCAGTCTTAATGACGGCGCCACCCCCAACGCCGTACTTAACGATATTATCGGCAAGCTGATAGAGGAGTACCACACCGACCATGAAAACCTGATCCGCGATTTCATCCCGTCCAGGGGTAAACTGCAAAACTTTGTCGACAGCAGAGTGCATGCCCTGACCGGGCTCACCATAACCACCCGCTTTTCCTATAAAGAGGTTGACCTGGGTCCCTTCAAGATTCCATCCTGCAGCATCCCGATTTCCGTGGGTAATTATGACGAAGAACTACCGTTGAAATTCTCCGCCACCCTGGGCGCTGTTAAAGACGATATCCGAGCAGTACTCAACAGCTCCGGATTGAAAAATATTAACACCCGTTTGATCCGGGTCATCCAGGATTTTTTTGCCGATGTAGAACTGGGTGATTATTACAACGAAATTATTCTGGCCCGTCCCGGCGTTCTAAAAAAAGCGCTGAAAGAGACTCTAAACAGTTACCTCACCCCCCTGGGCAGGGAGATTCTCCGCTACCGGATTGAAGGAGATGCCGGTCGACTGCAGGCCGATGAGTTTGTAGAAATAACCTGCACGGTTACCGGCTCAAAGATCAAAAAATATCCGGAGCCGGTAGCCATTGACAACGAAATGCAGCTCTGCCTGGGAGATATTGCTGTTTTTAAAGCGGCAAAAATCAACGACCTGCACGGCTGGGTAAAAAAAGAGCTGACCCGTATCGTCAAACAGGAGTTGTTTACCAAGACCTATTCCCAACTGATCTTTGAAGCCGACAGCATAGAAAGCTCTATTACCGAACAGTTACGCAACAAGGTGGAAACTATCGGTTACACCATCGAGCATCTTGTTTCCCGGCCCGATCTTGAGGAATTCACCCTGACCGACCCCTTTACCCTGGACTTCTCCCACGAGTTTCAAACCAGCACCCCGGAGATTGCCGGTAAACTGCAGATTGTCCTTACCACACGTATCAATGCCATTGACAAATTAAAACCCTACATCGACAGGCAGGTCGACATCAAGGGGTTGATCAAAGACAGAATCATCCAACAGACCCAATCCATCCTCCACGAAGTAACAGCGGAAGAATTTTATATCTACTTTGAACTACCCGTCGAAAAAAGCGAAGAAGATCAGGATACCAATGCCGGTAAAGGTGCGGTGCGCCGGAGAATTACCGAGGCCGTCAAACAGATTCTTAACAAACAATTCCATGCGGATACGGACAAAATAGCAATCAAGCAACTGGAAACAGCAATAAAAAAACGTCACGATCTCCTGATCGGCAAAGTTCCTGATTTCTCCACCGAGGTCACCACTCTTAACACCGGGGAGACGATACGTTTTTCAGGCAGTTTCCAGGTACGGGCCATCAACGCGCAGCAACCGGGATGGGATCTATTTTGTAAACGTGAGTATTCCCTTGCTGACCTGGTCACTTTTTTTGAGAAAAGCCTGGTCAAGGAATTCTCCGCCATGCCCGGAGACAGCATTAAGTATATGCACAACCGCGATCGGGAAGCCATGGAAACCTACCTGACCCAAAAAGTAGGAGAGCAGTTTATTAATCATTTCGGCCTGATCATAGCTGTCAGCAATCTCAAGCGTGAACAGACGGCCATGGAAAAGAAAGAAGCCGAGGCAAGGGGAAAAGTTTACACAGATGAAGTTGAACGACATGTCGCTGAATCCAAAACAATTACCGAGGAGCAGGCAATCAACAACAACATATTGCTGGATCTGAAAAAACATCAGAGAGAGGAAATCAATAAACTGTCGCAAACCATCCATAACCTTGCAGGTATTGAAGATGCGGAAGAGGAAATTGCCGAATACCGAGCCAAACTGAAGCAATTGATAAACCAGCCGTTGAAGTCATATAAACAGCTTATGACATTATGCTCTCCCCCTGCCCGATCGGCACAAGATGCAGGTTTTGCCGACCTCATGGCCGACAACAACCTCCTCCCCGGACATATCCAATCCGGCCAGATTAGCCGGGCAGATCAAAAGCAGCCGGCGCCGGTTGAACAACCTGTGGTGGAGGCGTCCAAATGATCTTCCAACATTTTACCCGTCTTGAAGGCTATCGCCGCATTGCGGCAGCCTCTTCCCCGGCAAAACTGCTGCGAACCCCATTTTTCTGGCAGGCGCAACTGCTGCCGGCCATCCTGCTGCTCTGCGGCATTGCTATTATCGGTTCAACCGCTGTTGTTTTTCTCCACTCGACCGCAACCGGCGGGGTTACGTCAGTTGCTTCGCTGCTCTTCTGTTTTGCGGTGTTCACCCTGTTTCCCCTGGGTGTCTATTCAGCCATGCACAGTATCGTTGAAATTGATGTGGAACATTCCATCAGCGTGGAAGTGGACAACAACGCCACCGCCCTGCTCGGGAAAATACAAACCAGACAATCGCCGCGACCAGGGATCGACCAGGTGGAAAGTGATGTTATCCCCTTTAACAATACCCAGCCTGCCCTTTCCACCATCAAGCTTTTTCAGCGCGTCTGCGACGGCGCCAGAGACCGCAGGATTGAACCGGTGTATCATCTTCTTCAAACCCCGAAAGAAGAGTCCGAACGCTGGTTTCATGCCCTGCATACCTACAGCCAGATTGCCCTGCGTCTTGGTATCCTGGGAACATTTATCGGTCTTATGCTTGCCTTGGGCGGTATTACCGGCTTCATGGAAGATATGGATTTTTCCGCCGCCGATCAAACCTCCATCCAGGCCGCTTTGCAGGTAAATGACCCGGCATCCGAACAGCAGACCGGGGATCTTTTTAAATCCCTGGCCTCTTCGAGTAAATTCGCGCCCATGTTCGACAACCTGCACCTGGTGTTCAGCACCAGTATCGCCGGGCTGGAAACCGCACTTCTCTTAAGCGGTTTCCTCTTTATCCTGCGCAGGAAACGACAGCGCTACCTGCAGGATCTGGAAGCAGCGGCCAGCGCCATGACCCGGCTGGTACGGCAGTCTCTGGTAGACGACAACCTCTCCCTTGAATTTGACCAGATTAAAGAGGAGATGCGGGCCGTTATCGCCAGTGTCTACGATCAGACCGAGGCCAATAAAAAGCAAATGGAAAAAGTTGCCGGCGCCATCTCGGCCCAGACCCTGCAGATTGAAAACGGTATGCAGCAACTGAGAAAAGCCGATACCGACCTGCGGCAGTTCCTGGCATCTCTTAACGATGCAGAAAGCGATTTTTTACAGCAGATTGGCTCGGTTTTCGACAAAACCAATGATACCTTTATCCAGTTCATGCAAGACACGAAAGGATTGCAGGATGACCTGCTGGCAGAGTCCACCAGGGTGTACGAGGCGCTTTCCACGGAAAAACTCGACCACTATTTCCAGCAGAGCCTTACAGCTGCCGGGGAAAATATCTCCCGGTCGTTGCGGCAGCAGTTTGCCGTGTTATCCGAGCAACTGCCGGAATATATCAAAACCAGCAAGCAGGCAGCCCGCTCCCTGGACAAGGCAACCCGGCAAAACACCGCCTTTGCGGAGAGTCTCAACGGTCTTGAGCAACAGATAGCCACCCAGGCGGGTTCCTTCAGTTCGGGGATGAACGGTATAAAAGAACAGCTGCAAAGCCAGAGCAGCAGTTTTGCCCAGATACGGGATCACCTGGTCTCAACCCAGGAGGCATCGCTTGCCCTTGCAGATCGCGTCCAGCAGTCCCTTGCCGGGACCACGGAAACATTTACCGGCCATCTCGGTCACCTTTCCGGAAAAGTTGCCGATATCAGCGCCACTATCAAGGGGTTCAATCCCCTTCTGGAGCGGCTTGTTCCGGCACGATCTGGTTCCGCGTTTACCGGCATCCTCTTTTTCATCGGCATTGCCGGGGCAATGGCTGCCGGGCTGTATATGTATAATCCCGAGTTCAGAGAGCTGCTGGCCGGTTTTATAAAGTAAACAGCAACCCGAAACAAAATACACCGCAACAGGAGAGAAGATGAATTACGGCAATATGATGGATACAACCGAAGACTCCTTCGGGCCTGGCACCGACCTGGTATTCTCGCTGGTGGCGCTGCTCTTGATCGTCATCCCGGTTATTCTCCAGGTGCAGTCACGAACCGATTTTCTCAACCGGTTGTATGCCGTCCGCCTGCACCACAAACAGTCGGATTATGGCGCCACAACGGCTCAACTGCAACAACAGATCAAGAACCTGCAGGAAAAATACAAAGAACTTACAGACGAAAACCAGAGGCAAAAAAGACGAATCGACAGCCTCGCCAATGAAAGAAAAACCCTGCTTGCCCGTAATCAACTGTTGCAGAAGCTAGACACCGCAAACATTACCGACCTGGACAAATATTCTCTGCTGCAGGCAAACCTTGATCAACTGCAACAGGAAAAAGCAAAGATTGCCGCCCGGCTGGCGGCCTCAACCCAGGAAATTGCCCGGCTCCGGCAACGGTATCGCCGGGACAAACCACCGATCATTCCCCTGCAGGAAGCCTCAGGCTATACCTTCAAGACAGCTGGCATAGAGCTTTCTTCCCGCTTTAAACAGCGGCTGACAAGGGATATTATCCCGCAGCTCCGTTCCATTGTCGACAAATACCATGTCAATACCATAGAAATTGTCGGTCATACCGATTCTGTGCCGGTATCGTATGGCAAAAGAAGTAATCTCGATACCAAACTCGAAGCGGTGTACCACCACAGGGGCTCGCTCAAAGAATTACATTTCAGCTCCAATACCGAGCTGGGCCTGCTCCGCGCCCTGGCAGTAAAGAATTTCCTTGAAGACAACCTGCACCATGAGCTGCCGGGAGTATCGTTCAGGATCTATTCCGCTGCCCAGCTTGTGCCGGTCATCCGTTCAACCTCCCGCCATAACCATAAAAACAATGCTGCCGACCGCCGGATAGAACTCCGCTTTACCAGGCTTGGTCAAGGTGGGGCCTGAGTTTTTGGACCTTTATATAATTGCTGGAAAAGAGGATCAAAAAAAGATAGTATTATCCATGGTGGGCTCAATGCCTGCAACCCAATAAATCGTATAAAATGTAGGTCTGGTTGAG
>CAZURY010000051.1:0-9403 GCA_964623145.1 uncultured Desulfobulbus sp.
TGGCTGGCTGGGAGCCATCAATTACGGTGTCATTGTTGCAAATGATGTGGATGCGTATGTACGCGCATAAAAAGGACCTAAATTGACTGTTATTTGACGAAGGTAGGAGGAGATGGCTGATGGGACGGGAAACAGTTCTTTTCAAGACCGAAGAGAAGATGGGGCGAAAGGAAGCGGTAGAACTGTTGCGCCGGTTAGCGGACAAGATCGACAGCGGCAAGGTGGTTTTGCAACAGGGAAACAAACGGGTAAAATTGAAAATTCCCGCCAGGGTGGAGTTGGAAATTAAAGCGGAAAAGGATGTGGGTAAGAGAAAAACCAGGAAGAAAATCGAGGTTGAGATAGAATGGCTTGTCGGTGCAGCCACCGATAAGGAAACATTCAGTCTGGGTTGATTATGGTAAATTTTTCGTAAAAGTTCAGCAGCACGCCATCTGCGCACGATTACGGCTGTCCGCATAGCGGGCTATAGACGAACAGCCATGATCGTGCACATCTGACGCACACTACTGAACTTTTACAATTTCCTGCGTTATTCAAGGATATTACTTATAGCGGTGAACTATTTCAATTTTTCAGGGCAAAAAGCAATTGTTACCGGCGCCACCCGTGGTATTGGTCGAGCTGTAACTCAATCTCTGCTCCGGCAGGGAGCTGTGGTTATAGGTGTATACGGCGGAAATGATGATGCGGCCGCCGAACTCGTCGCAAGCTGCGCCTCGACCGGGGACAGGTTACAGCTGTATCGGGTGGATGTCAGTGACTATAAGGCGGTTGAAGGGTTGTACAGCCAGGTGGAGAAACAGTTTGACACCATTGATGTTTTAGTTGCCTCTGCCGGTATCCGCCGAGACGCGGCCCTGGCCATGATGAAGGAAGAGGATTGGCAGCGGGTGCTGGATGTCAACCTGACCGGTAGTTATACCGTGGCCAAATTTGCGGTCCAGCTTATGATGAAACAAAAATATGGGCGGATTATTTTTATTACCTCACCCATGGGCCATCTTGGTTTTGCCGGTCAGGCCAACTATGCGGCATCCAAGGCCGGACAGGTTGCAATGATGAAGTCCCTTGCAAAAGAGGTGGCAAAACGAAAAATTACGGTCAACTGCGTATCTCCCGGATTTATTGATACCGATTTCCTCCATGGTTTGACCGATGCCCGGGTAAAAGAATATAAAAAAATGGTTCCGGTCCGACGTTTTGGTACTCCGCAGGAAGTGGCCGATGCGGTGCTTTTTCTTGCCGCGAAAAAAGCAGCTTATATTAACGGCAGTGTACTTGAGGTTACCGGCGGTTTGTAATGACGTTTTCAAAATCCGATTTTATTGAAAAAAGTATTCCGCACCGGTCGCCGTTTCTTTGGTTGGACAGGGTGGTGGAGCTGAGCGATCAACAGATCAGGGCGGAAAAATACCTTGATCCGGACCTGGATATCTTTCGTGGTCATTATCCGGATTACCCGCTTATGCCCGGTGTATTGCTCTGTGAGGCCGTGTTTCAGGCTGGGGCGCTGCTCATTGCCCAACGCGCTGAGGCGGGCATGACGACCGGGGTGCCTGTACTGGCAAGGATCCAGGGCGCAAAGTTCAAGCGGGAGGTACGGCCCGGTGAATCCATTGATATCGAGGCGACAATCAAGGAAAAGGTTGGTCCTGCCTGGTTCCTTCGGGGGCGCGTTCGGGTGGGGGAAAAGGTGGCCGTGCAGGTCAGTTTTTCCTGCATGGTAAAGGAAGGCTGAAATGGATTTTTTAGGGTTGAAGAGTAAAAAAATAGTTGTTTTTGGCCTGGCCAATAAAAAATCGGTTGCCTGCGCCATTGCCCGGGTTCTTGTAGATGCCGGGGCGGAAGTCATTCATGTGGTTCGCTCGGAAGAACGGGCGCAAGCGGCTCGTAAACTCTTTCCGGAAAGCCGTGTTTTTACCTGTGATGTCGAGGAGGAGGCCAATATTCTCCGGGTCAGGGACAAAATTGGCGCCATGGATAATGAACCTGTGGCCGGTTTGATCCATTCAATAGCCTTTGCCAATTATTCACAGGGCATGAAGCCCTTCCATGAAACCCTGAAAAAAGATTTTCTCCAGGCCGTTGATATTTCCTGTTTTTCTCTGATTGCCATTGCCAATCATTTCAAGGAACTGCTGGCAAAGGATGCCTCGGTGGTTACCATTTCCATATCCACCACTAAAATGGCGGCGGAAAATTATGGGTATATGGCTCCCATCAAGGCAGCGCTGGAATCCTCAATCTGTTTTTTGGCAAAAAGCTTTTCCGCTTTTTCCCAGGTTCGTTTTAATGCTGTTTGTCCCAGTCTACTCAAAACCTCGGCATCCGCCGGAATTCCCGGTTACGTTGATTCCTATCTCTATGCGGAACAGGCAATCCTTCGAAAGAAGGCTCTGACCACCGTTGAAGCGGCAAACACGGCAGCTTTTCTGCTCTCTCCACGGTCATCCGGTATCACCGGTCAATGCCTGGTTGTTGATGCGGGTATGGGGCTTAATTATTTTGACCGGGATATTATAAGAGGGGTTGTGGGGTAGGGCGTGAGTAATCCGTTTCTCCAGGCGCTGCGAATGGCCCGTCATGCAGTGTCGGTCTTTATGGCCCGTGAAACGCCGTTGTATGTCAAATTTATCCTTGGCGCCGGGCTTCTGTATGTCCTTTCTCCCTATGATTTGATTCCGGAATGGGTGCCGGTGGTTGGTGTGCTTGATGACCTTGCCCTGGCAGCCCTGCTCATTTCCTGGGCGGACAGATTTTATGTGCCGGGGAAGGATTGATAAGGATCTTTTATGATTTTTGAAATATCCAACAGGCGATAACGCCCACATCGATTTTTATGCGCTATTCTCGTGTCTGCTTGCATAATTTTGGTTATGAACTTCCACCGGTCGAGCTGAGTTCCGCTGTTCTGGAAGAGCGTCTTGCTCCGGTGTATGAACGGCTGAAGCTGCCCGCCGGCCGCCTTGAACTGATGACCGGGATTGTCAGCCGCAGGTTCTGGCAGCCGGGAACCCGGCCCAGTGAGGGCGCGATACTGGCCGGGAAAAAAGCGCTGGCACAATCGGGAATTCCGACAGATAAAATTGGCTGTCTCCTGTTTACTTCCGTCAGCCGGGACATGATGGAGCCTGCCACGGCGGCTTTTGTCCATCGTGGTCTTGGCCTGTCCGGGAAGTGCCAGATTTTTGATATTTCCAATGCCTGTCTCGGTTTTCTTAACGGTATGATCACCCTGGCCAATATGATCGAGCTGGGCCAGGTGAAATGCGGGTTGATTGTGGCTGCTGAAACGGCGGAACATCTGCTGGAGTCCACTATCAACCATATGCTTTCAGATCCCGCATTGACCAGAAAAAGCATTAAACCGCTTTTTGCCTCCTTGACCATCGGCTCCGGAGCGGTGGCCCTGGTGATGACGGACAACCGGTTTGCCGATTCCGGTCATATGCTTGTCGGTGGAAGTTGTCGGGCCCATACCGATTACAATGACCTCTGCCAGGGAGGTCAGAATGCCGAACAAGGCACATTGATGTCCACGGATTCAGAATTGCTGCTGGAAAAAGGTATTGAGACGGCGGCTCATTGCTGGCAGGATTTCAGGAGTGATCTTGACTGGGAAGATCATACCATTGATCGATTTTTTTGCCATCAGGTGGGACGGGCCCATGCCCAGTTGCTGTTTGAGCGATTGCAGCTTGATGAGCGGAAAAATTTTGAAACCCTGCCTTTTCTTGGCAATGTCGGTTCGGTTTCCGCTCCGATCACCATGGCCATCGGTATTGCCCGGGGAAAACTGGTGGCCGGCCGCCGGGCGGCAATCCTCGGGATTGGCTCAGGGATCAATTCTCTGATGCTGGGGATTGACTGGTGAGCGAACATCTCTACCAGTATCCATTCATACCGAAACGTTTTTCCATCGGTCCCCATTCACTTTCCTATGTGGATGAGGGGCGTGGACCGGCCGTGGTCATGGTTCACGGTAATCCTTCCTGGTCCTATCTGTATCGGAATGTGATCACTGCCCTTCGTGGCGAGTACCGGTGTATAGCCCCGGATCATATCGGCTGCGGACTTTCCGATAAGCCCGGAAATTATCCCTATCGTCTGCAGAATCATATTGATAACCTGAGTCGATTACTTGATCACCTGCAGGTGGAACGCTGTGTTCTGGTGGTCCATGACTGGGGCGGGGCTGTCGGCATGGGATGGGCCGGTGCCAACCAGGATAGAATTGCCGGTCTGGTGGTGCTCAACAGCGCTGCATTCCCCTCCCCACGAATTCCGTTTCGGATAAGGATCTGTCGTTGGCCGCTTATCGGTTCCCTGTTGGTAAGAGGTATGAACGGGTTTGCCGGCCCGGCCACGTTTATGGCCGTGGAAAACAGCATGGACACCAGGGTCAGGGAAGGTTTTCTCGCGCCCTATGACAGTTGGGGAAGCCGAGTGGCCATTCACCGATTTATTCAGGATATCCCCATGCAGACAAGGCATCCCTCCTGGCAGGCCTTGCAAACAATTGCCGCCTCTCTTGGGGGACTGCGCCAAAAACCCATGCTTATCCTCTGGGGAGGGAGTGATTTTTGTTTTAACCGCCCTTTCTATGAAGAGTGGCGCCGCCGGTTTCCAAAGGCAGAGGGCAGATGTTTTGAGCAGGCCGGACATTATGTGCTGGAGGACGTTTTTCCTGAGGCAATGATGCAGGTGGAACCTTTTTTGAAAAGCTGTTATGGGAAATTGTAATATTGCCGCTGTGCTGCAGGCGGTTGCCGCAGACAGGGGAGCCGAAATCGGTCTTGTGGAAAAGAAAGGGGCCGGGTATCGCCGGTACACTTTTTCCGAGCTTGATTTTCATCGCCGGGATTTTGCAGCCCGCCTGCAGGGGGCCGGTATCGGTCCCGGTGATCGGGTCATGCTCATGGTTCGTCCCTCCATGGAGTTCATTGCCCTGACCTTTGCCCTGTTTTCCATCGGGGCCGTGGTGATTCTTATTGATCCGGGAATGGGTTATCGTAATCTCCTGCGTTGTATCCAATCCGTTAAACCGGATATCCTCGTCTCCGTTCCCAGGGGGGTGTTGCTGAGTCGATTATTTCCCCGGCCCTTTGTCAATGTGCGTAAGCGGATTTGTGTCGGCCGCAGCTTAGGCCTGTTGGGCGATTCTCTGGGTGCTTTGAAACCTGCGCTCGACCGAAAGGATTTTGAAGCGGCAACCGATGACCTGGCGGCGGTTATTTTTACCACGGGCTCGACCGGACCACCAAAGGGCGTGCAGTATACGCATGGTATTTTTCACGCCCAGTTGAGTCTCATCAAAGAATATTACGGGATCGGTCCTGGTGAGGTTGATCAACCTGCATTTCCATTATTTGCCCTGTTTTCCACAGCCCTGGGGGCCCGGGCGGTTCTGCCGGATATGGACCCAAGTCGGCCGGCTCAGGTTGATCCTGCAAGGTTTATTCGTACCCTGGTCGATGAACAGGTGACCTATTCATTCGGTAGTCCGGCGATCTGGAATGTGGTCAGCCGATATTGCCTGGAGAGAGAAATCAAACTGCCGGTGAGAAAAGTACTCATGGCCGGGGCCCCGGTTTCTGGGGAACTGGTGCGGCGGGTCGGGAACATCATTGCCGATGACGGCGAGATTCATACTCCTTACGGCGCCACTGAAAGCCTGCCGATTACCTCAATTACCGGCCGTGAGATTATTGACAACTGCCGGCCGCTTACCAGAAAGGGCAAGGGGGTTTGTGTGGGCAGGCCGTTACCGGGTATCACCATACATATTATCAAGCCTTCTGATGGTCCGATTAGCGACTGGCAGCAGGTGAACAGGCTCGACCCTGGAGAGATCGGAGAGATTGTGGTCAAAGGGGCGGTGGTTACCAGGGCCTATGATCACAATCCCGGAGAGACACAAATGGCCAAGATCTCTGACGGGGAGACTTTTCGTCACCGTATGGGGGATATGGGATATTTCGACAGCGCCGGGCGTCTCTGGTTCTGTGGCCGCAAGGCGCATGTCGTGCATACTGCTAAAGGCCCGCTTTACAGCATCTGCTGTGAAGGTATTTTCAACACCCATCCGCAGGTCGTTCGTTCGGCCTTGGTAGGTATCGGCAGACCGGGGAGGCAGGCGCCGGTTCTTCTGGTAGAAAAAAAAGAAGGGGTCGGAGAGTCGAATTTGCTGGCAGAGCTTGAAACACTTGCCAAAGAGCATGAACTTACCCGAAATATTACTACCTTTTTGGTGCATCGCGGTTTTCCGGTTGATATTCGTCATAACGCCAAGATTTTCAGGGAAAAACTGGCGCTGTGGGCTGAAAGACGGCTTCGAGGAAAACATTGCGATGACGGCCTCTGAAAATAGCAGATCAATGGAGGCTCCATGAAAAACATTGTGGTGACCGGAGGCGGCGGTTTTATCGGTTCGGCAATTGTCCGGCGTCTGCTTGATGGTGGTGATCGGATAACGATTATTGGCCGTTCAACGTATCCGGAGCTGGAGAACCTGGGAGTAGTTTGCCTCCAGGGAGACATCAGTGACCAGGGGTTTATGGATAAGGCATTTAAGGGCGCTGATCTGGTTTTTCACGTGGCGGCAAAAGCAGGGATCTGGGGAAGAAAGCAGGAGTATGAGAAGACAAACATTACGGGCACAGCCGTTTGTCTGGACAGCTGCCGAAAAAATCATGTCCCGGCGCTTGTTTATACCTCAACTCCCTCTGTGGTTTTTAACAATTCTAATCTTGAGGGAGTTGATGAGAAAACGCCGTATGCCAAACGGCCTCTTTGTCATTATGCCGCCAGTAAAATAATTGCAGAGCAACAAGTGCTTAAGGCCGATTCAAAGCATCTGCGGACAACGGCAATCCGGCCGCATCTTGTTTGGGGGCCGGGCGATCCGCATCTTATTCCACGACTTCTTGAACGAGGCAGGACAAAAAGGCTTAGAATAGTCGGTAGCGGTCTCAATCGGGTTGATATCAGTTATATAGATAATGTGGTACAGGCGCATCTGCTGGCGGCAAAGAATCTTCTTGGTCCGGGCAGTGCTTCCGGGCAGGCATTTTTTATCGGCCAGGAGGAGCCTGTTGCATTGTGGGAATGGATCAACAATCTGTTCACGGAACTTGGAATTGAGCGGGTGCGGAAGAAAATTCCATTTGGTGCGGCATTTGCTGTTGGAGGTTTCCTGGAATTGGTATATGCGGGCTTGAAAAGAACCGCCGAGCCGCCAATGACACGCTTTGTCGCTCAGCAACTGGCAAAATCGCACTGGTTTTCCCATACTGCTGCCGAGGAAATTTTGGGATACACGCCCGAGGTTGCAATCGGGGATGGCATGGAACGTCTTTTCAAGTGGATTTATGAGACAGGATGAGACCTGTCGTTTATTTTAATTTTCTTGTTGTTCGTATCAATTTTTTTGAATGAGGACGAAAATGCGCGATCCCCGCAGGAATAAAGCTATGGCGTCGGTAAGGGTGGTTGTTTTTGTTCGCTGTTTTCCTGAAAAAAGATTTGACAGTATGTCCTTTTTTAAGTAGTTATCCCACACGTGAGCTGAACCACCATTCACTTTCCTTTGTGGAAAATACAATTTTTCAGAGTCATCAGGAGTAGTTGCTATGATCACTTTAGACATTACGTTATTCATTCATATCATAAACATGATATTGATGATGGTCGTGCTGAATGCAATTCTTTATAAACCAGTGCTTGGCATTCTTGAGAAACGGCGGGAAAAGCTGGATTCGCTTGCCAAGGATGTTGAGCAGTTTGAAGAAAATGCCAGGCATCGTCAGGCCGAGGTTGATAAAAAGATGCACGAGGCAAGCATGAAGGCAAAAAAAGCTCTTGATGGCGCTCGAAGTGAGGCGCAGGCTGCAGGTGCGGAAAAGCTGGCTGCCATTCGTAAACAGGCGGAGGGGGAAAAGGAGAAACAGCTTGCCGAGTTGCGTGCGCAGATCGATAAGGCCAGAAAGGAGCTTGGGGATAATGTGGCTGGGTTTGCCCAGGAAATGGCTGGAAAGATACTTGGAAGGAGTCTGGAAGCATGAGAGCTCGAATTGTAAAAGTAATTTTGCCGGGGCTGGTGGTTGCGGCCTTATGTGCGGCGCCGTTGGTATTCGCCGCCGGGCATGGGGTCGATGATCAGGCCCTGCATGGTATAGAAGCAGCGCATGAGGCAAATGCTGCGGCAATGGACGAAAAGCATGGTGATGTTGCTGCGGCGGCCAGTGAGGCCAGGCTTGCCACTGAGCATTCAGCGCAGGTTGAAGCGGGAACGCATCGGGTGGAAGAGGGTCTTGCCGGTGGTCATGAATCCGCAGGGGCGGAACATGCAGGCGCTGAGCATCATCCAATGATTACCCCGGAGAGGCTCAAAGATCTTTTCTGGCGAACGGCAAACTTTCTGGCCTTGGTAGTGATTCTGGTTAAATTTCTGGCTAAACCTATAAGTTCAGGTTTGTCGGGGCGTCGTCAGCAAATTAAAGCTGAGCTGGAAGAGTTGCAGGCACAACGTGACGATGCTGAGCGCTCCTATAAGGAGTTTGAGGCGCGCCTTGCCGGTATGGAAAAAGAGATGGAAACCATTGTCGAAAAAGCCGTAGCTCTTGCTGAAGTTGAGAAGGCGAGAATTATAGAAGAGGCGGAGCAGGCTGCAGAAGATATTAAGCGTCAGGCTGAGGCTGCTGTACAGGCCGAGCTGGTTGATGCTAAGCGCAAATTGCGTGATGAGGTTGCCGAACAGGCAGCTGCTATGGCTGAAGAGTTGATCGTTAAAAATCTGACCCCTGCGGATCAGGTGGCGATTACTGAACAGTATCTTGAAAGAGTAGGTGCGGTACAGTGAGACAGACAATCTTAGCACGACGGTATGCCAAGGCTCTTTTTTCTCTCGGTAAAGAGGATGGGAAAAATGAAAGCTACAGCGAGGTATTAAGCGCCATTGCGGAGCTCTACAAAGATGAATCCGTAGAAAATGCATTGGTCAACCCGCTGTATCCTGTTGAGGCAAGGCAGAAGGTGATGGCCAAAATTGGCGAGCTGGCCAAGGCCGATACAATCATGACGAATTTTCTCAATCTTCTTGTTGAGAAAAAGAGGGCGGATATCCTGCCCGACATCGCAATTGAGATGCGGGTTATGGTTGATCAGGAACAGAATATCAGTCATGGATCAGTGGTTTCCGCCATTGAACTTGACGATACCCTGAAGGGAAAAATCCAACAGGCCCTGGAGAAGATCACGGGGAATAAGGTTATACTTGAAACCAGTGTTGATCCGTCCATTATCGGAGGGGTAATTGCCAAAGTTGGCGACTTGGTTCTTGATGGAAGTATAAAAACACAACTTAATGGATTAAAAGAATCTATCAAGGGGAGAGAATAGT
>CAZURY010000052.1:0-9393 GCA_964623145.1 uncultured Desulfobulbus sp.
GCTGCCGACGCTGAGCTGGCAGAATCTGTTGAAGATCTTTGCCAATCCCGTAGCCATCGGCATGATTTTCCTTGCGTTTCTTGTAAATTTTCTGTTTACCCAAAAGGTTATCATTAAGCGTCTGGGGAACCTGACCAATGATATCAGCGCAATTGCTAAAGGGAAGTTGTCAACGCACCTGCAGTATACCGATCCTAAAAAATCAAACGATGAAATAGATCATGCCTACCATGCAGTGGACCTGCTGAAGAAAAGCATGACTATCCTCTTGAAAAAACTGAAAAAATAGTATTGACAAGACCATGCGCCGGGGGTGCTCTCCGGCGCATTCCGCATGCGGGTATTTTGCGCGCAGCCAAATTGTCTTCAGCATATTCTCGGCAGCGGTTCCCCGGACAGGGGCTCCACAAGCCGGGAGCCTCCAGCCACAGTGGTAAGAACCACCCGGCCCGGGTATTTTTTTGTCACCCTGCCGATGATACGGCTCTTCTTTCCCTCCGTGACCGACTGCATGGCGCAGAGGATGCTTTCCGATTGCTCGGGGGCTGCAATAACGATGCATTTCCCCTCGTTGGCAAGGTAAAGCGGATCAAGGCCCATGAGCTCGCAGGCTGCATGTACTTCACCTTGTATGGGAATGTCTTCCTCCCTGATTTCCATGCAGAGGGAGGTTGATTGCGCCATTTCGCTTAATGTGGTTCCCAGGCCGCCCCTGGTGGGATCACGCATGGCATGAACAGCTGTCGGATTTTTTGTAAGAATTTCGGCCACGAGAAAATGCAGCGGTCGGGTATCGCTTTGCAGGTTGCCACCGACCTGCAATCCTTCACGATGAGTGAGAATGGTGATGCCGTGGTCGGCCAGGGTTCCGGAAAGCAGGATGACATCGCCTTCCCGTATGCGGCGGGCGGATATTTCGATGCTGTGATCAACAATGCCGATACCCGAGGTGTTGATAAAAATCTTATCGGCTTTCCCCCTGGGCACAACCTTGGTATCACCGGTAACCACCGGTACCCCGGCGTAGTCACATGATTTTGCAATACTTTGTACGATCCGTTCAAGGTCTTTTATTGCAAATCCCTCTTCAAGGATAAGGCCGAGGCTCAGGCAAAGCGGTCTGGCCCCCTGCATGGCCAGATCATTAATGGTGCCGTTTATGGCCAGTTCGCCGATATTGCCGCCCGGGAAAAATATCGGCTCCACCACGTAACTGTCCGTGGACAGGGCAAGTTTTCCATCCTCAGGCTGCAGGACAGCCGCATCTTCCAACTGGTGCAGGACAGGACTGCGCAAATATTTGAGAAAAAGTGATTCTGTCAGGTTCCGGCTGGCCAGGCCGCCGCTGCCGTGGTCCAGGGTTACATGCCTATTCATGACTTTCCCTCCAGGCCGCCGTATCTATACCAGGCCCCGCAGGTTCCTTCACTTGATACCATGCAGGGACCGACCGGAGTAGCGGGTGTGCATCGTCTGCCGAATAGCGGACAGTCCGGCGGCGTACAGATACCTTTCAGGATTTCACCGCAGCGACACCCCTTGGGCTCGCCGGAGGGTGCAATTTGGATGGCCAGTTTTTTTGTAATATCAAAAGCGCTGTAAGCATCACGAAGAGTCAGGCCGCTGGCCGGGATAACACCGAGCCCGCGCCAATCACTGTCGACGGGAAGAAATATTTTATCGACCAGGCCACGGGCCCTGCTGTTTCCCTGCGCGGTTACTGCCCTGTCATAGCAGTTTTCCACCCGGGGTTTGCCTGATTGTACCTGGCCGACAAGGGCAATGATGGCCAACAGAATATCGGTTGGTTCAAAACCGGCCACCGCACAGGCCAGACCATATTTATCGACCAGAAAACGAAAACTGTTCGATCCGGAAATAATGGAAACATGGCCCGGGCAGAGCAGGCCGTCCACCTGTAACTCGGGATCCTGCAGGAGCGCGTCCAGGGGCGGCGGCATAATTTTGTTGGCGGGAAAGATGAAAAAGTTGTCCATGCCCTGACGAGCGGCCTCCAGAATTGTGGCGGCAATGGTCGGGGTTGTAGTTTCAAAGCCGACGCTTGGAAAAATCACCATGCGTTCCGGTTCTTTTGCAGCCATGGTCAGTCCATCCATGGGCGAATAGACAATTCGTACGTCAGCGCCCTTTGCCCTGGCATCGGCCAGCGAGCCGGAGCTCCCCGGAACCCGGATCATGTCGCCGAAAGTGGTAATGATGACTTCGGGCCGCCCGGCAAGTTCGACAAAGGCGTCGATGACTCCCGTTGGGGTGACGCAGACCGGGCAGCCGGGGCCGGAGATGAGTTCTATCTGTTGGGGCAGCATGGCGCGTATTCCATGCCTGAAAATCGACATGGTATGGGTGCCGCAAACTTCCATGATGCGGATGGGGCGTTCGGTGAGCTTGTGGAGTTTGTTGGTCAGAGCCCGTACCATATCCCGGTTTCGATACTCGTCGACATATTTCATGTCGGATTCCCGTCTTCCCTGTCCTGATCCTCCATGCCTTCTGCCAGCTCGCGCATGAGGCGCAGGTTGATCTCCGCGTTTTCCGCATCCAGGCAGTTAATGGCAAAACCGGCATGGATAATCAGGTAATCACCGACCTCGGGCATGCGATCGACAAGATCCAGTCGAACTTCCTTTTGCATGCCTTCGGTATCGACAACGGCAAAGGCGGGATCAAGCAGGCTGTCGCCGCCACCTTTGATTTCAATAACCCGCATGGGAATGGCAAGACACATTGTTTGCGCTCTCCTTGTTTTCAGTGTGTGTTTTTTCGCGTTCGGCAATTTTCAATCCGGCCAGATAGGCCTGACCCAGGGCGATCCCGCCATCGTTCACCGGGACCATGTTGCCGGTATATACGTTCAGGCCCTGTTGTTTGAGACGGTCTACGAGTAGTTCAAGAAACAGAGTGTTTTGGAAACAGCCGCCGCCCAGCAGAATATTTTTTATTGTTGTTCTTTTTGAGGATGCCTGTGAGCCGATAAGAGACAGTATAACCTGCAGGGTTGAGCGTACAAGCCAGATGTGGAAATAATAGGCCAGGTTCCAGGTCGGGACTCCATCCTGCAGGTCCTCGGCCAACCACTTGACAAGAGGCCTGTAATCCATGAGCAGTGTTTCATCTTTCCGAATCAGGGTTGCCTGGTAGCGACGGCCGGTCGGTTTGACGGCTCCTTTGCAATGCGCCTGCCGGGCCAGGCTTTCAAGTTCCATGGCAGCCTGAGCCTCAAAATCGACTTCCTGTCGGATGCCGAGCAGGGCCGCCACCCCGTCAAAGAGCCGGCCCACGCTTGAGCAGACCGGGCTGTTGATCTTCTTTTCCATCATCTCCGTCAGCACGCATAGTGTTTGTTTGTCAACAGTACGCAGGGTGCGCGGCAGAAGGGCAGTGTTGGTAATGTCCATACCTGCCCCGGCAAGCAGCGACAGGGCAGGCCGCCATATTTCTCTGGTCGCCCGATCACCTCCGGGTAGGGTAAACCCGCTCAGATGGGCAAGGCGGGTAAATGTTTTTCCCTCCACATACAGAAATTCCCCACCCCAGATCGTGCCGTCACTACCGAGTCCTGTCCCGTCGAAAATGACGGCCAGGCCATCGTTGATACCATGTTCGGCCATGACGGCCCCGGCATGGGCGTGGTGGTGTTGAATCTTGATGCAGGGCATGTTCTGCATGGCGGCGTAGCGGCTGCTCAGGTAGTCGGGATGCAGGTCGCAGGCAACCGCCTTTGGGATGATCTGCAGCACATCCTGCAGATAACGGATTGACTCTTCAAAAAAAATCAGATTATCCGGCCCTTTGAGGTCACCGATATGCTGGCTGAGAAAGGCCTCTCCGGAACGGGTCAGGCAGAAGGTGTTTTTTAATTCCGCGCCGCAGGCAAAGATGGATTCCTTCATGTGCAGCATTGTAATGGGGGAGGGTACGTAGCCCCGGGACCGGCGAAGCATCTGGATTGTATTTCCTGATTTCCGGGCCACCGAGTCGTCAACTCTGGTGACGATATCCCGGTTGTGAAGGAGAAAAAAATCAGCAATGGAAGCAAGCCTGGCCAGGGCATCGTCATTGGTTGTGCAGATTGGTTCCCCACTGAGATTGCCCGAAGTCATGACCAGAGCATCCGGACACTCGGGTCGGGCAAAGAGCAGGTGATGCAGGGGAGTATACGGCAGCATGACGCCGATCTCATGGATACCGGGGGCAAGCATGCTGCTCAGGCTGCCGGTAATTTCAGAGGCCAGGACAATGGGACGCTCTTTGGCGGTTAGAAGTTTTTTTTCTTCAGCATTCAGGCGGCAGAAGGTTTCTGCTGTTGCAGGATTCCGGGTCATGACGGCCAGGGGTTTCGCGTACCGCTGTTTTCTGGAACGCAGCCGGGCAACAGCTTCGTCCGATAATGCGTCCACCGCCAGGTGAAAGCCGCCTAATCCCTTGATGGCAACAATCCAGCCGTCATGCAGGGCATCGGCACAGGCCGTCAGGCATGCCTTGTCTTCCGTTGCAAGTTCTCTCCCCTTGTTATCAAGAAAGTTGAGATGCGGGCCGCATCCAGGGCATGCATTTGGCTGGGCGTGAAACCTGCGGTTTGCCGGGTCATCATATTCAGCACGGCAGGCGGGACATAGGGGAAAAGCGGCCATGGAGGTATATTTTCTATCATAGGGAATATGCCGGATAATGGTCAGGCGCGGGCCGCAGTTGGTGCAGTTGGTAAATGGATAATGGTAACGGCGATTATCCTGGGAAAATATATCATCCAGGCAATCATCACAGGTTGCAATGTCCGGGGAAATGAGGGTGGCGGCCCGGTTACCGGCTTTACTGGCAGTGATAACAAAATCGGCGATGGATTCCTGCCCCTGGTACGGCGAAATATCTATATTGGTGATATGGGCCAGCGGCGGCGGCGCTGTTTTTAGCGTGTGGATAAAGTGGTCGACCGCTGATGTATCTCCGCAAAGGACAATCTCCACCCCTTTGCCGGTGTTGGCCACCCGGCCGGCAAGGCCAAGCCGACGGGCCAGGGTGTAGACAAAGGGGCGGAACCCGACGCCCTGAACCAGGCCCTGAATATGAAGTATTTTCTGCCTCTTTGGCATGGTTGTCACTGTGCGCGCTGTTTGTGCATTTTATGCATTGTGCATATTGTGCATAATTAAAAGATAATTTCTTTTAGGTAAACCCCCGGCTCTGCCGGGTGACAATAACAGTTTGACAGTTCCTGCAAAATGAAGAAGCCTCCAATTTCGTGGACCGCTTAAAGTCCCGAGAAGGAGGCTTCAATGAACAACATAAAACAGCTTAAGTCACTCGAAGTGGGAATGCAAGTATCATGTAGTCTGGATACCGAAGTGTCGTAGAAAAGTATTTTTCGGGCAGCTTCGGAAACATCCTGGAGAGGTCTTTCACGAACCCGCCCGTCAAAAAAGATAGCCGGATTTTGGAAGGACATCTCCAGCAGGATCATGTCCACATGCTGTTATCCATTCCCCCGAAGTACGCAGTTACTCAGGTGGTTGGCTACATAAAGGGTACAAGTGCAATTCATATAGCTCGAACTTGCCTCGGCCAGAGGAAAAATTATGGAGGTATGAGCTTTTGGGCACGAGGTTATTTTGTCTCAACTGTCGGTACTGATGAGGAAGTTGTCCCTACATATATTCGTGGTCAAGAAAAAGAAGATAAACGTGTTGAGCAACTGTCATTATTTAAATAGGCGTAACCGTTCACCCAGATGCTGGTTCGCCCGCATTACCTGCATAATGTAAACGTTTACAAATAGGCGACCACCGAATGGTGGTCAGTGAATCTTTTTAACATACCGCTTTGAGCGGTTCACAATTTAAAGCCACCGGTTTTACCGGTGGATACTTACTTCGGATCTGCCGAGGAAATTCCACAGGTGGCGGGTTGGTGTTACAACGATTTTTTCTCCTTCAAACCTGCGTAACTCACCTGGTCGTCAGGCCGGTCACCTGTGGGATATTTTGTTGAAAGTTTCTTATTGAGTCTGCAATCCCATCCCTGATTGGCGTTTTCAGTGATAAGGGACTATTGTCGATCATCTCTGCTGTCTTTTCGGCGCATTCATGGTAAAAAGAAACTGATCCATCGGCGTTTGTCACTGTGTCATGCTGTGGAATTCCCGGCTGTTCAAGGTGATGCGCGGCGTATGTGTATTTTTGTACAGCACAAGCTGTAATCAGAGCGTTGCCCCCGGTAAGTGAAAGGATGATGATGACACGACTTGTACGCACCATGTTTCCCTTTTTATTCTGGTTCAACGATTATTCGATTGCGGACCTGAAAGCCGACCTGATTGCCGGGGTCACCGTTGCCCTGGTTTTGATTCCTCAATCCATGGCCTATGCGCAGCTTGCCGGTCTGCCTGTTTATTACGGTCTGTATGCCTCTTTTCTTCCGCCCATGGTGGCCGCCCTGTTCGGTTCAAGCCGCAGGCTGGCAACCGGTCCTGTGGCCGTTGTTTCCATGATGACTGCAGCGAGCCTGGAACCGCTTGCCATCGCCGGCAGCGAAGCCTATATCGCCTATGCCGTCCTGCTTGCTTTCTGCGTGGGGCTGTTTCAATTTCTGCTTGGTGTGCTGCGTCTTGGGATTATTGTTAACCTGCTGTCCCACCCCGTTGTAACCGGTTTTATCAACGCAGCGGCTCTGATTATTGCCTCAAGCCAGTTGTCAAAATTTTTCGGTGTTCATGTTGACAAGGCCGAACACTATTACGAAACCATGGCTCGGGTTGCCCAGGCAGCCATTCACTATACCCATTTGCCGACACTGCTGATGGGGTTGCTTGCTCTTGCGGTCATGTACTCCTGTAAGAAGTGGAATCCGGCTCTTCCCTGTGTGCTGTTTGCTGTTATCATAACTACCTGTATATCTTGGATAATAGATTTTGAGAAGAATAGGTATGTCCGCATTGATGAAATACGGGTACCGGGTTTTCGGGAGAATATTTCAGAATTAAACGCCAATCTGGACCACATTGTGCAAACACTTTCTGTTCGGTCTCAATTGTCTGAAAACACAGTTAAAATTGACGGAAAAAACCGTTCCGGTCAGGTTTGCTCCAGTTGCCATGGGGTTCATTATTTTGGACTGAAGCAGCTGAAAAATGATACCAGGCAGGAGTACCGTGAAAAAGTTCCCCTGCAGAGGGTACTGGAACTGCACCTGATGGCCGGAGTTCTTGACAGGTACCTGGTCGAGGAGAAAAAACGGGCCGCCGAGCTGAGAAAAGAAATTCGTTATCTACAGCTGGCAGCGGTTAAGGATCCTGATGGGAAAATCTATTATACCGAAATGTCGGAAGTTCCGATGGAGCAACGTGCCGAACCAAATGTCTGGCGAATAGCGGTTGGTAATGGTGTGGTTGATCCCGGGAAAATCATGCTGATCGGCGGTGGAGAAGTGGTTGGCACGGTTCCCCGGGGGGTGCCCGTTATTTCCATGCCGCATTTTGATGTAAAAATCATGGGTAAGTTGGTCCTGCCTGCAATTATTATCTCCATTCTCGGATTCATGGAGGCAATCTCCATTGCCAAGGACATGGCGGCACGTAGCGGTTACCGGTTGGACCCCAACCAGGAACTCATCGGTCAGGGCCTGGCCAATATTGCGGGTTCCTTTACCAGTGCTTACCCTGTTTCCGGATCTTTTTCCCGTTCCGCAGTCAATTTTCAGGCAGGAGCCAGGACCGGGATGGCGTCGGTATTCACCAGTCTGGCGGTTGCCGTAGCGCTCCTGTTCTGCACACCGCTTCTCTATCATCTGCCGCAGTCTGTGTTGGCGGCTATTATAATGATGGCGGTGATTGGACTTCTGAATTTTCGTGATGTAAAACATGCATTTATTGTCAGTAAGGCAGATGGGATTATCAGTGTGATCACCTTTGCAGCCACCTTGTTTTTTGCCCCCCATCTTGATAAGGGTATTTTGATCGGAGTCGGGGTGACCGCAGGCGTTTTTTTCTATCGGCGAATGCGGCCGGTTGTTGCTGAGTTGTCGCTCTGGGAGGATTGCCATTACCGCAGTGTCAAACTGTTTCATCTGAAGCAATGCAAGTATATTGCTGTAATTCGTTTTGACGGTCCCCTCTTTTACGGTAATATCAGTTACCTCGAAGACGAGGTGTTGAAAATTGTCCGTAATCTGCCGGAACTTAAGGTTATCCATTTTAAATCAAATGGCATCAATGATATGGATGCTTCCGGTGAGCATGCGCTGACCTTGCTTGTCGAGCGTTTACATGCTGCCGGCTACCAGGTTTATTTCAGTGGTTTGAAAGTCCTGATTGTTGAAATGATGCGAAAGTCCGGTTTACTTGCCATTATCGGCGAGGATCATATTTTTCCAACACTTGTTCAGGCCCTGGAAGTTATCTGGCCTCTGGCTCACCAACATTCCGATGAGGAGATCTGTCCTTTAAAGGAGGTGGTTAGGCTGGATGAATCAGCAAAGGGATAGCAGCCATGCATGAACTTTCTCTGGCCCGGGGATTGGTTGATCAGTTGCAGGAACTGGCCAGGGCTCACGAAGCGGAAAAAATTTTTCAGGTACGGGTTAATATCGGCCGGGCCTCGGGTATTGTGGTCGATTCTTTTGTCTTTGGTTTTGACGCCATAAAGATGGATTTGCCGCTCACTGCGCCGGCCATTTTGAAGATTAATGAGGTCGACGGCCCGGATCTTATGTTAATGCAGGTGGAGATGGAATAAGAATCATGCCGCACGGGCAGGGAGGAGAAGAGAATGTGTGATAGCTGTGGCTGCCATACCAGCGGACATACAGAGGCAAAGGTCGTTGAGGTACACCGGAGTCTCCTTGCCGCCAACCAGAAGCAAGCCGACAGAAATCGGCGGCATATTGAGGCCATGGGCGCTGTGGCCGTCAATATGATATCCAGTCCCGGGTCCGGCAAGACCACCCTGCTGGAACACACTCTGGACAGGATTGGCAGTCGATTGAAGATTGGCGTTATAGAGGGCGATATTGAGACGGAGCGTGATGCCGACCGGATCAGAAAAAAAGGAGTACCGGTGGTCCAGTTGACAACCGGTGGCGCCTGTCATCTTGATGCACCCCTTGTGCACAAGGGGCTGCATGATCTGGAACATCAGAGTAAGGATGGTACGTTTGACCTGATTTTTATTGAAAACGTGGGCAATCTTGTCTGTCCCGCCACCTTTGATCTGGGTGAGCATGAGCGTATGATTTTGGTGTCGGTTCCTGAAGGCTCGGATAAACCGGCAAAATACCCGACTACCTTTGTTGGTGCGCAGACATTTATTATAACCAAGATGGACCTTTTGGAATATTTTGATTTTTCCGTCGATGAAGCCGAGCGGGAAGCCCTGCGTCTTA
>CAZURY010000053.1:0-9342 GCA_964623145.1 uncultured Desulfobulbus sp.
TCGTTGCTTCACCAATACAGATCATGTGGGCAACATTTTTTTTAATAAGTTCACGCAATCCCGTAAAATCACCTTGTTTATCACGTCCTCCTGCGATCAAGACAGTCCCGGGCGGACAGCTCTCAAGCGCCGCTGCCATGGCTCCAACATTGGTTGCTTTTGAATCATTTATGAAAACAACACCGTTCAGCTCAGCCACCTGCGTCATCCGGTGCTCGGCGGGAACAAAAGATGCCAGCCCCTTCCTGATGCACGAATCTGATGCACCGAGTTGCAGAACCGCAAGAATTGCCGCCGCAGCATTGAGGCGATTCACCTTTGAATTAAGCGTGGTGGCTGTTAAAGAAAACTCACTCTGCCGCCCGCGCCAATCAAGAGAAATTCGATCGCCGACAATGCAGGCCTGATGGCTCCTGTCATGGCCAAAGGTTGCCACAGCTGCTTTTATCCCGGAAGTCTGTTGCATAACCAGGGGATCATCACCGCCAAGGATAGCATAATCATCCGACCGCTGTTTGGAAAAAATCCTCTGTTTGGCCCGGACATATCTGTCCATGGTGCCGTGACGGTCCAGGTGATCCGGTGACAGATTCAGAAGCAGGGCAATATCAGGCCTGAACGCGCCGGACAGATCAAGCTGGAAGCTGGACAATTCCAGAACCAGTACGTCATAATCCACTGGTCCGGACAAGGCCTGGAGCAGCGGGGTGCCTATATTGCCCCCGACAAAAGGGTGATAGCCGCAATCGCTGAGCAATGAACCTATCAGGCCGGTCACCGTCGTCTTACCGTTTGAACCTGTTACACCAATTACCGGCACGGAAATATTGCCGGCTGCCAGGCCCAACTCTCCAATGATCGGGATTTCCGCTGACCTGGCAGCCTGTAAAACCGGCAAATCAAGGGGAATGCCCGGACTGGGTACGATCATGTCGCGCGTAAGAATAAAATCTTCGCTATGTCCACCTGTTTCAAGCTCCAGATCCTGGACCAGGGCCTGCTCCTGCGGGCTCAACTTTTCCTGTGATCGAAATTCCGACACAGCTACATTCAGCCCCTGATCCTGCAGGAAGCGCAGAGCAGCCATTCCTGAAATTCCCAGGCCCAGGATCACTGCATTTTTTACGCCGGCCGGTATCATGACTAACGCAGTTTCAAAGTTGCCAGGGCCAGCAGCCCCAGGATGATGGAAATAATCCAGAACCTGACGACCACCTTGGGTTCCTGCCAACCCTTTTTCTCAAAATGATGATGAATCGGCGCCATCAGAAAGATTCGTCTACCACCGCTCAATTTAAAATATCCGACCTGAAGGATGACTGAAATGGCCTCCATGACAAAAATACCACCGACAATGGACAAGAGAATTTCCTGTTTGGTAATAATGGACACGGCGCCCAATATACCACCAAGCGCCAGCGAGCCCACATCTCCCATAAATATCTCCGCAGGATAGGCGTTGAACCAGAGAAAACCCAGACAGGCCCCTACCAGCGTTCCGCAAAAAACAGCCACTTCACCGGCTCCAGGCACAAAAGGAATCTGCAGATATTGAGCGACAATGGCATTACCTGCCGCATAAGAAAAAATCAGGTAGACGGCGCCGCTGATCATAACCGGCCCGGCAGCCAGACCATCCAGGCCATCGGTGAGGTTAACCGCGTTGGAAGCTCCGACAATTACAACAACCGCAAAGGGAACATACCACCAGCCAAGATCGGGATGAAAACCCTTTAAAAAGGGGATGGCCAGGTTGCCGTCATATTCCGGATGCAGAAGAAGATACAGGCCGACCATGGAGGCTCCGGCTACCTGCAGCATCAGTTTGCCCCGGGCAGAGACGCCACGACTGTTTCCCTTGGTAATTTTCTTCAGGTCATCCATTGCCCCGATACCCCCGAAAAACAGGCTGATCCCCAAAAGCAGCCATACCAGGCCGCTTGCGAGATCAGCCCACAACAGGGTTGAGATGACTATACCTGCAAGGATCAAAACTCCTCCCATGGTCGGCACACCCTGTTTACTGAGATGGGACTCGGGGCCGTCACTGCGGACGACCTGACCGATCTGCCGCAACTGCAGCCAGCGGATAAACATCGGGCCAAAGCACCAGAGGATAAGAAATGCCGTTACCGCAGCGCCGATTGATCGAAAAGTGATATAACGAAAGACATTGAGCCAGCTGATATCGGTATGGAGGGGATAGAGGAAATGATAGAGCATTGCTTATCCCCTGTTCCTGGACGGATCAAAACGATTCTGCAGTTCTTCGAGCAGCCTCTCCATACGCATACCGCGGGAACCCTTGATGAGCAGCCAGTCCTCCTCGCCCAACCGGCCGCTGATCATCAGATGATACAGCCAGTCTGCCATGGCAACGGTATCAACAAAGCCCATAACCTGCTCCTTGTCCATTCCCGCATCTCTGGCTCCGCTAACGACCTCCTGTCGATACTCACCGGTAACCGCCAGCAGATCATACCCAAGTTCTGCCGCCAGCCGACCGATCTCCCGGTGCGCGGCACAGGCCTCGTCTCCAAGCTCGAGCATATCACCAAGGGCTGCTATCCTGCGGCTGCCGGGGCTAAAAGTTGCCATGGTTTGCAGGGCTGCGGCCATGGATGATGGATTTGCATTATAGCTGTCATTTACGACCCGTAATCCTCCGGGTACCTGGGCAAGCTCCATACGCTTATCAATATTGGTAAAACCGGCAAGGCCGGCAACAATACTCTCTGCATCGATGCCGGCCGCATGGGCAATGGCTGCTGCAGTTGCTGCATTGGCAACATTATGAATACCGGGGGCCGGAAGGATGAACCGCTCCTTCCGCGCTTCTACCTGCAGGGTGATTCGACTGCCCTTCTCGCCCAGGGACACAATCCGGGTGACCCTGATCTCGGGTGCACGCCGACGACCGGACCGGGTTATCGCGTATCCAACCCGGGAACCCTTGTGCCTGCGGCACTCCCGCACTACCAGAGGATCATCATAGTTGACGACCAGGACTCCATCCCTGCCAAGACCGGCAAACAACTCTCCTTTGGCAGCCGCCACCCCTTCAATGGTTCCAAGACCCTCCAGGTGCGCAGCCTGTATATTGTTGATACACCCGATATTCGGTTCGGCGATCTCGGTCAGGCGGGCAATCTCACCGGGCTGATTCATGCCCATTTCCAATATGGCGACCTTGTGTCGGGCTTCAAGCCGCAGCAGAGTAAGGGGCAGACCGATCAGATTGTTGAAATTTCCCCTGGTTTTCAACACCGCATCCGGGGCGGGTTCGGACCTATTGTAAAATTGGTTGCAGATAGAAGCGACCATCTCTTTGACCGTTGTTTTTCCGGAACTGCCGGTCAAGCCGATAACCGTAACCGAATCAGCAAACAATCGACGACGATAACCGGCCAGATCACCTAAGGCCCGCAGACTATTTTCTACCTTGATGACCGGCACGGCTGATTTCCGGGTATCAACAGTATCCTCGACAATAAGAGCGCCGGCCCCACCATTTACAGCCTGGTCGATAAAGGTGTGGCCGTCGAAGTTTTCTCCTCTAAGCGCCACAAAGACATCTCCCGGCTGCAGGCTCCTGGTATCTGTTGAAACAGCGCCCATCAGATGCATTGATGAAGCGGTTTTATTTATGTATTGGCCGTTTGTTGCGCAAACGAGGTGCTGAACTGTCCATGCGGCCAGACCGTTTTTCGCCTGCATGCGGTCATCAAAGAAAATCTTTTTTTGTCCAAGAATCTGGTACTGTTCATGTCCCTTACCGGCAATAAGCACGACATCCCCGGGCAGGGCCAGTGCACAGGCATCTCTTATGGCTGTGGCCCGGTCCTCCTGGATCAGAAAACCTTTTTGTGGATTCTGTGTGGAAAACAGTTCTTCTAAAGAGCGCTCCGGCATAGCTGCCTGCCGAAGCCCCAAGGCAGTCCGGGCGATAATATCAAGAGGGTCTTCGGTTCGTGGATTATCCGAGGTCAGCAGGACAACATCAGCGCTCGCTGCGGCAACCTCGCCCATTCGGGCCCGTTTTCCCGTATCCCGGTCGCCTCCACACCCGAAAACACAGATCAACCGGCCCTCTGTCAAAGGTTTCATGGAGGAAAGCACATTTTCAAGGCCATCCGGAGTATGGGCATAATCAACAAATACAGACGGGGATTCATTTCCGGATAATCCAGGTAAAACAACCTTCTCAAGCCTGCCCGGGACCTGGTTCACCGACGAAAGCCCGGCGATGATAGCCTTTGGTTCAACCAGGAGCGCGGTGGCGGCTCCGGCGGCAGCCAGCATATTGAGAACATTATATCGGCCTGTTAAACCGGAAGTGATCCTGTATTGTTCCCCATCCAGCAACAGGAACCAGGACATACCGTTAATTGTTTGACTGCACTGATGAGCCTTGATCGCACATTCCGTATCAAAGCCAACCGTCAAAACTTCGGTATTGCAGAGATCTTTAGCCAGCCTGCGGCCATAGTCACTTTCTTTACCCTTGGAATCAATAACAATCACCGCAGTTCCTGTTTTTTTTCTATAGGAGGTAAACAGCTTTTTTTTTGCCCTGAAATACTCTTCCATATTCTGGTGATAATCCAGGTGATCCCTGCTTAAATTTGTAAAAACAGTTACATCGAATTCCATGCCTGCCAGACGCCCCTGGTTTAGAGCATGTGAAGAAGCCTCAACAATGACATGGGTAACGCCGGCATCAGCCATTTCCCTCAGCAGAGCCTGCAATGCTATGGGATCCGGCGTTGTCAAGGGCGCGGACCGAATAACTGATTTCCCGTCTATTCCCCTGTAACGATAATTGACCGTACCAATAACCCCGGTAGAATAACCGGCCTGCCTGAGGATCCCCTCAAGCAGCCAGGAGGTCGTCGTCTTCCCATTGGTGCCGGTCAGGGCAATCAGGCACATATTCTTTGCCGGCAGGCCGTAAAAAGAAGCTGCAAGCAGTCCAAGCGCCTGATGACTGTCCTGTACTTGAATACATGGAACCTGCAGGTGACCGGGTGGACAGGTTTCGGCAACAACTGCCGGACATCCCCTGTTGATTGCCGCCTCGATATAATCGTGACCATCACAGGACGATCCCGTCAATGCCACAAAAACCGATCCGGGACCTGCCTGCCTGGAATCAGCCGTTATCTGCGTAATTGCTCCTTCCGTGGGCAACGACTTTGTTGGAACACCCAGTATATTTGCTAATTCAGAAAACTGCATACCACATCAGATCCTGGAATCCAGCCTGAGCCGACATGCTTTCACCCCTTGCAGTCGCGCCCCTGGTGCAGGTGACTGGGAAACGATCCTGCCGGTTCCCTCGATCAGGATATGAAGTTTGCGGCCATTGAGCTGCTGCAGGCCTTTTCTCAGGCTCAGGCCGACCAGTTTGGGCATTTCCATGGCCCCCGTGTATTTTTTCATCGGCAATGGTGAATATTCCATGCGACGGCTGATAAGAAACCGGGCAAAATTTTTTTTATTTTTTTCATGCGGAAACTCGGCAATATGCTCCCGAGCAGCCGTGGTATAGAGATTCATCAGGAGAGAGTTCCCCAGGCCGGCTATGGTTTTAGGTTTTTTTCTCTTTACCCGAGGCGCCAGTTGATCCCGTTCAATTGCCATCACCAGTAAAAGTTCCGGCTTTTTTCCGGGAATCATGCCGACAAAAATCTGTTGCTGTACATAATGACCAAAAGTTCCCACAGGTTCAATTCGTGAGTTTTTTGCTGTGAATATCAAACTCTTTTTCTTTTTCGAACTGGAGAAATGGGTTGCCAGATCCCGGCGGATACGCACTCCCTGGGTTGGTGACAGCACATGAATACTGTTCTTTGTTGTCTTTTTAAGATGAAATCGATGACCCTTCTCAACATCATAGACGGAATCCAGAAAAACAGGCCGATGGCGCCAACCGCCGTTTACCAACTCGGCCAGGCCTACACCCACTTGCATGAGACTCAAATACTGTTTATTACCCTCTTCCAAGTCGTCGCGACCGGAGTTGGTATCCATCAACAGACCATCAGCAACCGGATGCGAAATCTGCAGGGCCTGTTCAATTTCCTTATACTGTGCATTGTCCAGACCAAAATCCCGGGCAGCGATGGTAACCGGCAACAGAGGAACACTTTCCTCTCCCTGGATAATGATAGCTGCAACCCGAGTAAGCAGCGGTCGCAGGCAATCAATCGGAAACAATGGCTGAAAAATCCTGTCGTGCCTTCCGGCAGCCCCTGTCTTCCAAAAATAGTTCGGATTAAAGGATGGCTGGGATGAGGAGGCCAAAACTTTTCCTGACGACGGCTCAAGTAATAAAGCCATACCTCGGGCTCCATCCTGTTCATGCAGTAGTTCCTGCAGGCGAGTATCAATTCTTTTCTGTAATGCAAGGTCTAAAGTCAATATCAGATCAGAACCTTTTCGACCTAACACTCCTTTATCATCAATGCGTACTTCCGGTAAATCAGCTGCCCTGTACCCTCCCGGTCGCAGGACAAGGTCATATTTTTTTTCTACCCCGGAAAGCCCCACTCCATTACCCGTGTAGCCGATAATAGTGGCAGCCGCCTCATTTTCCGGATAATAGCGCACTTCGCTGCGCTTGCAGAAAATCCCGTCAAGATGCAGCCGCTCAACAGCCCTTACCTGATTACGATCCAGGTCATCAGCCAGCTGAACCACGCGGTCAGTCCCTTTGAACCGGCGTTCCAGTTTATCTTCGGGAATTTGAATGATGTCTGCAAGCTTGCGGGCTGCCTGGGAATGATCACTATTTTTTGCAGGATGGACAAAAAGTGAAAACAATGGGTAGGATACAGCCAATTCGTTGAAATTTCGATCATAAATAATTCCACGTAATGACTTTTGGGCAACGATTTTGTTCGCTGGAGCCTGAAAAGTTTTGCCGGCAGCAAGCTGTAAAATCCTGCTGATATCCTGGAGGGAGATGGGTAATCGGTACAGAACCCCGCCAGCTGCTGCCAGCAAAATCAAGAAAATTCCGGCTGCAAGCAACCTGGATTTTCTGCGCTTTTTTTGCCTGAAGGTCGTGTTATACATACCCCATTATCAAAGACGATGAACCTGGCCCGGAGTCGGCGCATGCAGGTCCAGGCGCACAGCTGCCACCGCTTCTATATGCTTTGGCGACATCAATCCCGCTTTTTTGGCGCGTAAATTGATATTTGCCGAATCAAGGGACGCCGAGACTGCCTGTAACTGTGCAACCTGGAGGTAATCATTTTGAGCGATCCAGTGAAAAAACTGCCCTCCGGCCAGGACAAGGAAAAGAGCTGTACCAAGGGTCAGGGCAACGGCCTGCCGCATTTCCGGCGACATTTTCTTCGCCGGCCGTGCAGATACCTGTTGACGCAGTCCCGGACGCATGGCCCGACATCGATATTGGCTTGTCTGTGCATTAATTATCATGGCTCTTTCCTCCTTTTAATTAATCGACCCCCATCAACTTTTCAGCAATGGGGGGCCACCTCCCGTATCTACACTCTTACAGCACAGCGAAGGGAGGCGCTTCTTGCTCTTGGATTACAGGCAATTTCCTGTTTTGTCGGCCGAACAGGTTTTTTCGGAGTCGGATGCAACCTCTCATCCTTTCGAAAGGCCTGTTTGACAATTCTGTCTTCCAGAGAATGAAAGGTGAGAATACAAAAAGCGGCGCCGGGTCGTAGAAACCCGGGCCCATCAGCCAGCAGACGTACCAGATTATCCAGTTCACGATTGACGGCAATACGCAAGGCCTGAAATACCCGGGTCGCCACATGTATTTTTTCCGGGTGAAATCGCCGGGGGACCGCCCCGGCCACTAAATCCGCAAGTTCCCTGGTTGTTTTGATCCGGGAAACTGCTCTTGCCTTGCAGATATGGGCCGCAATGCGTCGCGCCTGCCGTTCTTCTCCGTAATGATAAAAAATATCCGCTAACTCCTCTTCCGTGGACCGGGCAAGGATGGCGGCCGCATCAACTGTTAATCCGCTATTCATTCGCATATCAATCGGCGCATCCTCACGGAAACTAAACCCACGCCGGGGTTGATCAAGCTGCAAAGATGACACCCCAAGATCAGCCAGCAGGCCGTCAACAGTCCCCACATTCATCTCCGCCAGCTCATCCGCCATATTGGCATAGGAAGAGTGAACAACAGTTATACGATCAGAAAACCTCCGGAGCCTCCTGTCCGCCAATGAGGCAGCCTCATTATCCCATTCAAACCCGATGACCCTGCCACGGGGAGAGGAAGCCTCTAAGACGGCTTCGGCATGTCCCCCGAGGCCAAGGGTCGCGTCCACATACAGACCTCCGCTTACCGGTTGCAAACATCCAAGCACCTCGGCAAGCATAACCGGAAGGTGAACCTCTGCCGCATTTCCGACCATGGGCCCTACATAATGCCCAGGGCGGACAGGCTCTGGTCAAAGTCCACAAACCGTTCGCGTGTCCGCTGTGTCTCGAGCTGCCAGTCGGCCTTGTTCCAGATCTCAAAATTTTCCAACATGCCGTTTAAGACAACTTCCCGGCCAATGCCAAACTCGCTGCGCAGAGTGGGTGGCAGCAAAATTCTTCCCTGCTTGTCAAGGGAACAGACGGTTACCCCCGAGATTACGTAGCGGATGAAGTCGCCCATGCCCGGCTGATTGCGGCCATCTTTTGTCAACTTCTCCTCCAGCCGCTCCCATTCTTCCACAGGAAAGGCCTTCAGACTTTTCTGCCAGTTGGTCACCATAACGGTCTCGCTATACACCTCTCGCAGAACCTCGCGGAACCGGCTTGGAATATTCAGCCGGCCTTTCGCATCCAACGAATGTTCCGAACGACCTCGAAAACGTAATGAGGAAACCTGTTGTTTCACCTGGTCACCGACAAAAGGGCTTTCATGACACTCTCAACCATTTTAAACCACTTTACACCACCTACCCTTGTTCTATCGCACACTCCCCTCATGTGTCAAGGAAAAACAAGCCGAAAAACAAGGTGTTGCGCAATCACGACACAAAAGAAAAAACCACAACATGTAGAGTAAGGATACCAAGCAAACACTACATAATGGATACTTACCAAAATCTTTCCAAAACGGACAATGGATGATAATCAGGAAGAAACTAAGCTAACAGGTGATTATAAAAGGGAATACAACACAGAAGAAAAAAGAACTGTAAAATGAGAAAAAAAGCGCGGGGAGTAAAGTGGTGCAAAAGAGGAAACAACCTGAATACTACCCCTGGTTTGGCTGGTTTACTCAGACAAAGAGGAGATTCAGGACAGAAAAGAATCCCGAGTAACCGGTATAAACGGAAACAGATACGTGTA
>CAZURY010000054.1:0-9278 GCA_964623145.1 uncultured Desulfobulbus sp.
AAAAAGACCGGCAGGGTAAACTACTAAGATGCGAAAGCTACGGAAAGACTGCAAGTCGTCGAAACCTGAAGTCAATCCCCAAGGTAGGCCTTGACGATGGACTCATCATTGCGCAGAGTTTCGGCATCACCGGCAATAACGATTTCACCGGTTTCCAGAACATAGCCGTACTCGGCAAGCTGCAGGGCCACCCGGGCATTCTGCTCCACCAGCAGAATAGTGACGCCATCTCTGTTGAGACGCCGAATAATGCGCATAATCTCTTTGACCAGAAAAGGAGCAAGTCCCATGGAGGGTTCATCAAGCAAAAGAAGTCTGGGTCTGGTCATCAAGGCACGACCCATGGCCAGCATCTGCTGCTCACCGCCGGAGAGCAGGGCCGCATCCCGATTTCTTCGCTCGTGCAGGACCGGGAAAATATCAAAGACATGCGCCATCCGTCGCCCTCGTTCCCGCTCATCCTTAAGGGTAAAGGAGCCGAGTTCCAGGTTTTCCCTGATGGTCATACCCTTGAAAATCCGGCGTCCTTCAGGCACATGGATCAGCCCCATCTCCACAATCTCATGCGGAGGTTTGCCGGTAATGTCCGTACCGAAAAATCTAATGGAGCCGCGCCTGGCCTGATTCAGTCCGGAAATGGTGCGCAGAGTCGTGGACTTGCCGGCGCCGTTGGCTCCGAGCAGGGTAACGATCCGCCCTGCCCGCACCTGTAGAGATATACCGCGCAGGGCATGAATTCTTCCGTAATAGGTTTCCACATCCCGCAACTCCAGGACAGGCTCTGCGTCATCAAGCTTCATAGTCAGACCAGCTCCTCGTCCTCGCTACCGAGATAGGCCTCGATCACCTTGGGATTATTCTGCACCTCATCGGCCGTGCCTTCGGCAATTTTAGCCCCGTAATCGATAACCGTGATCATCTCCGAGACCTTCATCACCAGGCCCATGTCATGCTCAATCAACAAAACAGTAATCCCCAATTCATCACGTATTCGCAGAATAAGGGCAATCAGTGATTTTTTCTCATCGTGATTGAGGCCGGCAGCCGGTTCGTCCAGCAGGAGAAGTTTTGGCTGAGTGGCCAGGGCCCGAGCCCACTCCACCCGTCGCTGGTCACCATAGGGAAGGGTTTCCGCCCGGCGATCTTTCTGGGCAAGCAAGCCGACAAAGGCCAGACACTTCTCGCTGGCGTGCTTAATCAACGCCTCCTCTCGCTGCTGGTAACCGGTCTTTAAGACAGCTCCCAATGCCCCGGCCGAGGTACGGCAATGCATGCCGCTCATCACATTCTCCAGCACGGTCATGGATTTAAAGAGACGCAAATTCTGGAAGGTTCTCGCCATTCCTGCCCGGGTAATCCTGTGGGGCTTGTGCTTTACAATGGAATGGTCGTTAAAAACAATGCGTCCGGAATCAGGCCGGTAAAAACCGGTCAGACAGTTAAACACAGAGGTCTTGCCTGCGCCATTGGGCCCGATCAAACTGACAATTGTTCCCTGGTCAACAGAAAAACTAAGCTCCCGGATTACCTGTAGACCGGAAAAGCTCAACACCAGATTTTCAACCTCAAGAAGGGCCATGCTCAATTCTCTCGCTGCTTCTGCGGCCAGATACCTTCCGGTCGGTACAGCATGATAACCAGCATGACAATACCGAAAATCAACATCCGCATGGAACCAAGACCTCGAAACACCTCGGGAAAAAGCACCAGAGCAAAGGCGCCGATAATAACACCCGGTATCTTGCCCATGCCGCCGAGAACCACCCCGAGCAGGATAAGGACAGATTGAGAAAAAGTAAAAGTTTCCGGAGAGATGGCCGTCATCTTGGCGGCAAAAAAGCAACCGGCCACTCCACCGAACATGGCGCCGATTACATAGGCATACAGCTTGACGGCCACCCGGCCTATGCCCATGGCCTCGGCAGCATCCTCATCTTCGCGTACATACTGCCAGGCCCTGCCCAACCGGGAGTTCTGCAAACGGTAGGAGATAAAACAGGCGAGGATGGCAAGGAGGAGAAAAACATAATAAAAATGAATTCCCCGGCTGAGTTCAAGGCCAAACACGGATGGCCGGTCAATGCCGATCAAACCGGAAGCACCGCCTGTAATTTCAAGGTTACGGGCAATAATACGCACTATTTCGCCAAAACCCAGGGTAACAATGGCCAGGTAATCGCTGCGAAGGCGCAGGGTCGGCCCACCTATTATCAGGCCGGCCAGCATGGAACAGCTGACGGCCACCGGAATGGTCAGCCAGAAATTGACGCCAAATTTTGAGGTAAGGATACCGGTGGTATATGCCCCCACAGCAAAGAAGGCTGCATAACCAAGGTCAAGAAGTCCCGCATAGCCGACAACAATATTTAAGCCAAGACATAAAATGGCATAAAACCAGGCATTGGTCAGTACTTCGAGCACATAATTATTGGCCGCAAGCGGAATCATCATGGCCAGAGCTGCCAGCGCCATGAGGACGATCATCCGGTTTCGCTGGGGACGCAGCCAATTGGAAAGCCGCCCAAATGTTGTCGGTTCCGCCATCCTCTACATCCTCTCGATTTCGGTCTTCCCCAGCAGGCCGGTGGGTTTGAAAATAAGCAGCAGGATAAGCAGGCCAAAGGAAAAGACGTCCTTCCATTCCGAACCGACAAAGGGAATCTGGGTGCCGAAGGCCTCAAGCAGCCCCAGGACCAGACCGCCCAGCATGGCGCCGGGAATGGAACCGATACCACCGATCACGGCGGCGGTAAAGGCCTTGAGCCCGATGACAAAACCCATAAAAAAATGGAGCGATCCATAATAGACCCCGGCCATGACTCCTGCGGCAGCGGCCAGTGAAGAGCCGATGAAAAAGGTGAGCGCAATAATCCGGTTGACATTAATCCCCATCAGTCTGCAGGCGTCCTGATCTATGGCAATGGCCCGCATGGCCTTGCCGTACAGGGTCTTATGGACAAAAAGATAAAGGATTATCATCAAAAGCGCGGCGGAAATCACCAGCACCAGCTGGGTATAGGAAATAAATACATTACCAATATCCAGTCCCTCATAGCCAAGATCCGTGGTAAAGGCCATGTATTCACCGTCGGTTACAGCCATGACGCCATTGGAGAGGACCATGGAAACCGCCAGGGCGGTAATCAGGATGGAGAGTCTTGGCGCCTGCAGCATGGGCACATAGGCTATGCGCTGGATAATAACCCCAAGCAGCCCGACCACCAGCATGCTCACTATCATGGAGCAGAGGATTCCGGCCCAGCTTGAGCCCATCAGGCCTCCGACAAGCGACAGGGCAAGAAAACCGACGAAGCCGCCAACCATGTACAGATCACCATGGGCAAAGTTGAGCAACTTGATGATACCGTAGACCATGGTGTAGCCGAGGGCAACCAGGGCATAAAAAGATCCAAGTATCAGCCCGTTGGCCAGTTGCTGCAGTATGATATCCAGATTTGACATGGGGGATCAGATGAAGGGAAAAAACAAACCACCCCCGTTACACCACACGCCGACGTGCGCCTAGAAGCGGAGTAACAGGGTGGAGGGTTAAACGAAATCCGACAGGCTTGTTACTTCTTCAAAACCCATTTGCCGCCCCTGGCAACCAACACGACAAAGTTGGACTTGGCCAGGGTGTTTTTATCGGTAAAGGAAACAGCGCCGGTAATGCCGTTAAAATCCCTGGTCGCCTTAAGGGCCTTTACGATAGATGCCCTGTCAGTGGATCCGGCACGGGTTATGGCATCGGCCATCAGCTTCATGCCGTCATAGGCAAGCGGACCATAGGCATCCGGCGCCTGATGAAAACGGGCCTTATAATTTGCGGTAAAATCCTTGGCTGCCGGCAGGTAATCGGCTGTCGGGTTGGAAAAACAAAAAACACCTTCGGCTGCTTTGCCCGCGATCTCCAGCAGTTTGGGCGAATTAGATCCATCTCCGACTGCTATCAGCTTATGATAGCCGGCCTGGCGGAGCTGCTTGATTAACAGAGCGCCATCCGAATAATATGCGGTCCAGAACACGGCGTCCGGCGCCTTGGACTTAATCTGGGTCACCAGGGAAGACTGATCCTGCTCGCCCTTGTTAACAACGGCATAGGCGACAACCTGATTGCCCATACCTGTCCATTTTTCCTTGGTCAGCCTGGCCAAATCCTCGGAATAACCGTCACCCTGATGAACAATGGCCAGCTTTTTCACACCTTTTTCCTTAAACAGGGCCACAGCAGAGTTCACCTGATCAAAGCCGGTTGAGTTAATCTGGAAAGCAGTGCCGGGATTGGCATCAATCAACTTGGTCGAATTGGCGGCGGCAACGACAAAGGGGATTCCGGCATCGCCATAAATTTTCAGGGTCGGCAGGGTGGCGCCGGAACAATAGCCGCCGACAACTCCAACCACGTCATTGGAAACCAGCTTGGAGGCGGCTGCCGTTGCCATCTGGGGGTCACAGCCATCATCACCGGTAATAGTTACAATATTTCTGCCCAGCACACCGCCATCCTTGTTAATCTCGTCAACGGCCAGCTTAATGGCATTTTCCATATCCTTACCGGCAGTGGCCTCGGATCCGGTTGTAGGCACCATAATTCCGATCTTTAGATCTGCGGCCCGGACCTGTCCAAACATCAGCAATCCGGCCAGGGCTGCCAGGGCTATTGCTGTTACCTGTTTTGTCATCATACTTGCCTCCATGTTGTGTGGGATGCGTTCCATTAAACGCAACATACAAAATAACCTGTTCAAGAAGTCGAAACAACCTTTTGTGAATACTAAAAACTCTGTGTAAGTCAAGCAGATTTCCACAGAGAGACAAAACTGCAGCAACAGCTTTGGAGACAAATTAAAATTGTCCTCCCCTTTATATTTACAGGTCCGATGCCAATGCCTACAATGCAGATAAAGGGTGTCCCGATTCATTTGCCAAAAGGAGGATATCATGCAGACCAAGGTGACCGGAAGTGTTGCCGCCCGGGCAATAGACAAAGCCAGAATGTGGCAGATCAGGGCTACGGAGTTACTGACCAGCGAGGAAGAGCATATCCAGCAGCAGATGATCCGGTTGCTGACCAACCCTGCGGACAAAATTCTACTCACCAAAATCATTGATCAAAGCTTTCGTCCGCATAATCCGGAACGGGTCGCCGACCAGATCAGCTCGCTGCTTAACGAATATGGCGTTCCTGATTTCTTCGATGATGTTGAACGGTTACTCATTCAAATGTTTGTCGGTCTTGGCAAACATTTCCCCTCATTTGCCGTCCCGAAAATGATCGAGCAGATGAGGGAATCCAGCAGCAGGGCCATCATTCCCGGTGAAGAAAAGGCCTTGCGTGATCACCTCCATCACCGCAGGCAACAGAACATCAGAATGAACATCAATCATCTTGGCGAGGCCGTACTTGGCGAGGAGGAAGCAGCCAGGCGGATGCAATGCTATCTCCGCGATATGGAAGACCCGGACATCGAGTATATTTCCATCAAAATATCCACCCTTTATTCCCAGATACATTCCCTGGCCTTTGAGCAGACCGTGGCCACCCTGCGTGAACGATTGACCAGGATCTACCGGGCGGCAAGAGATAATTTTTTTATCAGAAACGACGGCTCCCGCGTTCCTAAATTCGTCAACCTGGATATGGAGGAATACCGAGATCTTGAAATCACGCTCCAGGCCTTTTTTTCCACCCTGGAGCAGGCGGAATTTTTCGAATATTCCGCAGGTATTGTCCTGCAGGCCTACCTGCCCGATTCTTTTCCCCTGCAACAACAGCTGACCAAATGGGCCGGGAAGCGCCTGCAGGCGGGAGGAGCGCCTGTCAGGCTGCGCATTGTCAAAGGGGCCAACATGGAAATGGAGAAACTGGAATCCGCCCTTTTTAACTGGCCGCTGGCGCCCTATGACAACAAACTGGAAGTGGATGCCAACTATAAGCGCATGGTCCATTTCGGCATGCAGCCGGAAAATATTTCGGCAGTTAACCTGGGTATAGCCTCGCATAACCTGTTTGAACTCGCCTATGCCTCCACCCTGGCCGAAGAGTATGGTGTTACGGAATTTTTTTATTTTGAAATGCTTGAAGGCATGGCAGACCATGTACGCAGAGCCCTGCAGGAAATCTCCGGAGATGTGCTTCTCTATGCCCCGGTAGCTGCCAGGGAAGAATTTATCAACGCCATTGCCTACCTGATCCGCAGACTTGATGAAAACACGGCAAAAGAAAATTTTCTGCGATATGCGCCCGGTCTGCAGGTTGATTCCGAGGAGTGGCGTTTTCTGGAACAACATTTCCTGGACTCCTGCGATTTCATCGACCGGGCAGGTATCGGGCCTAACCGGACCCAGAACCGAATTACGGAACATTTTAACCCTGCAGTTTCAACCATACAGCGAAATTCTTTCATTAATGAATCCGATACGGACTGGTCACTGCCGGCCAACCGGCAATGGGCGGGAAAAATCCGTTCCAGATGGATGAAAACAACTGCCGATACTCCGGTTCAAATTCCCATTGTCGTAGCCGGACAGAAAATAGTTGATGGCCGCGACGTCCGGGAGTGCCATGACCCGAATCGGCTGCCCGATGTGGTCACGATTGCCCGTTTTGCCCAGGCCGGGCCTGAAGACATTAACCTTGCTGTACGCACCGCCAGGGATGACCCGGAGGGCTGGCGAAAAAAAACGATTGATGAGCGGCATGAAATCCTTGCCCGGGTGGCCATGAAGCTACGGGAAAGCAGAGGCAATCTTATTGGGACCGCTGCAGCGGAAACCGGCAAGGTATTCACCGAAACAGATGTGGAGGTGTCGGAGGCCATCGACTTTGCCGAATTTTATCCCTTTTCCCTCCACGAACTTGATACCCTTAAAACTGTACGCAGTACGGGCAAAGGCGTTGGTCTTGTCATTTCACCCTGGAATTTTCCCGTTGCCATTCCCTGCGGTGGGCTGACGGCGGCTCTTGCAGCAGGCAATACTGTTATTTTCAAACCCTCATCGGACGCAGTATTAACCGCATGGCACCTCTGCAGATGTTTCTGGGAAGCCGGTATTTCGCAAAACACCCTCCAGTTCCTTCCCTGCTCCGGTGCCAAAGTGGGCCCACAACTGACCGGGCATAAGGGAATCGACTTTATCATCCTCACCGGTGGTACTGATACCGGTCTGACTATTCTTGAACAGAGACCGGATGTATATCTGGCAGCGGAAACCGGTGGCAAAAACGCCACCATCGTCACGGACATGGCCGATAGAGATCAGGCCATCAAGAATGTTGTATCCTCCGCTTTCGGCAACTGCGGCCAGAAATGCAGCGCCACATCTCTTCTTATCCTGGAAAAAACCGTCTATGATGATCCCCATTTCCGCAAACAGCTCGTTGATGCAACCCGCAGTCTCCATGTGGGCCCGGCCTGGGATTTCACCAACAAACTCGGCCCGTTGATTCGACCACCGGTCGGTGATCTCGAACACGGCCTGCAGGAACTTGAAATCGGCGAGGAGTGGGCCTTACGACCCCGAACAGTGGATGATAACCCGCAACTCTGGTCGCCGGGCATCAAGTATGGAGTCCGGCCACACAGTTACACACATATGACCGAATTTTTCGGCCCTGTCCTGGGGGTTATGCGGGCAGACGACCTGGATCATGCCATCGGCCTGGTCAATCAGACCGGGTACGGGCTGACCAGCGGCCTTGAAAGCCTGGACACTCGCGAACAGAAAAAATGGCGGGATAAGATTAAAGCAGGGAACCTGTACATCAACCGCGGAACCACCGGTGCCATCACCCTGCGCCAACCATTTGGCGGTATGGGTAAATCCGCACTCGGTCCCGGTATCAAAGCGGGCAGCCCGGATTATGTCAGCCAGTTCATGGAGTTTGAAGAACACGGCTACCCGCAGATCGGTGTTATTGGACAGGAGTCGGAGCTCCTCCGTTTAAGCAACCGCTGGGAAGTTATGGCCAGGTGGGAAAAATTCGGCAGGAATAACCTGGATATCACTAAAACCATCCTTGCGATCAGAAGTTATCTTTACCAGGTCGAACAGAAATTTTCCCGCAAGGAGGATTTCTTCCACCTCCGCGGTCAGGATAATATCCTGCGTTACCTTCCTGTTTCGCCGATGGTTATTCGTCTTCATCCACAGGATTCGCTGTTTGAAACCCTGGCAAGAATCAGTGCGGCCAGAGCGGCCGGATGCCGGGTAATCGTCAGCCTGCCGGAAAGACTGGACACCTTAGTGACGGATTTTCTGGATAATCGATATGGCCGGGAACTGCTGGGACCAAGCCGGATGATAATTCAAAATGAAAAGGAGCTGTTGCGCAGCCTGCTTGATATCGGCCGCATCCGCTATGCTGCACCGGACAGGGTGCCGGACAGCATTTTTACCGGTGCAGCGGAAATTGGTTTTTATATTGCCCGGAGCCCGGTATATATGGAAGGTCGTCTTGAACTGCTGCAATACTTCAGGCAGCAATCGATCTGTAATAACTATCACCGTTACGGGAACCTGGGGGATCGCGGCGCAAGAGATAATCAGCCGACTGTGCAGCCGGACAACCCCGGTTTGATAGATAAATGAAACTCTTTATCCATGCGCAAACAAAGCAAGGCTTACATTCTGACCCTGCTGGTCATCACCTTCTGGGCAACAGCGGCTTCCGCCTTTAAAATCGCCCTGCGATATGTGGGTTCCTATACTCTGTTGCTGTATGCAACCCTGTTTTCCTGCATCTCGCTGTTTATCATCCTCTGCAGCCAGGGCAAACTCGATCAGCTGAAAAAAAGTAAACCCAGGATCCTGATCAAAGCGGCGTTACTCGGTTTTCTCAATCCTTTTCTCTATTACGTGATACTGTTTAAGGCCTATGCACTTTTGCCCGGTCAGATTGCCATGAGTCTCAACTACGGCTGGCCATTGGTACTGACACTGCTGTCCGCACCCATTCTCGGCCAGAAATTAAGCAAAAGCCAACTGCTGGCCGTGGTCGTCAGCTTTATCGGCGCTATTATCATTGCCACCAGGGGTGAGTTCACCAGCCTTGGAGATGTCAGTACGCCCGGCGTATTGCTGGCCGCAGGATCCACCCTGATCTGGGCTGTCTACTGGCTGTTTAATGCCAGAGACGGCCTGGATCCTGTGCTCAAGCTGTTCACCGGTTTCTGTTTCGGCCTTTTGTTTACTACCCTTTACGGCCTGATCATCGGCGGAATTGAGTTCCCCCCGGCCAGAGCCTTGCTGCCGCTTATCTATGTCAGCCTGTTTGA
>CAZURY010000055.1:0-9208 GCA_964623145.1 uncultured Desulfobulbus sp.
CAGGCACCTCTTTACCTGCCTGGCTGCAAAATAGCCGTACCCTTATAAGCGCCGGAGTATCCGATTCTCCTAAGAGAATAAATACTTCACGGGTACTTAACCCTTGTATTGAGGGTTTCACATCTTCATTGTCACAAGGAGACCTGTATAATGTTCCCCACATTTTCAGACAGACTTGTTTATTTAATTCTGCTGCTTACCATAATCTCGGCACTCTTTTTTCCACCGGTCGCCGGAGCAGGTGATATCCAGCCAATCACACCTTCCTTTCATATTCCACAAGGACTCCAACAAACCAACCCGACCCACAATATTCAGCTGCTGCCCGACTTAGCCATCACTCCACGCTCGTTGCAGGTATCTCCCCAGGCAGTCACTGTCGGCGATCAGGTCACCATCAGCGCCATGGTGGAAAACAGGGGTAAAAAGTCGCTGACCAATGTCCGGGTTCGTTTTACCTGCGGCAAAGACAACCACGACAGTATCATCAACCTGCGGGCCGGTGAAAAAAAGCAAATCAGTTATACTCTGCAGACAAACGGCCCGGCAGGAAACAACAAAATCACTATCGAGGTAAACCCATCCCCCCGTAAGTTTAAAGAAAGAAATTACAGGAACAATCTTATCATCGCCCGTATCAAGGTCAAGCCAAGGGCAAAATTCCCCGCCCTGACCGGGGTTCAACCCAACCGGCTGCAGGCAGGAAAAAAATATACCCTGCGCTTAACCGGCCGCGATCTCAACAGCGCCATGACTCTTGACTTTGGCAGGGATATCCAAACCAGGGGCAAAATCACCTCCACGGTGACCGGTTCCGGTCGTTTCTACATGATAGGCATCCTGGTAGCGCCAAACGCACAGAGCGGGAAACGCAGCATAACTCTTACTTACAAAGGTCGCCGACAAGTACAGCGGCCCACGGTAACCATTCAAGGACGACCCAAAAAAATTACTTTGCAGATAACCCCCTCTTCCCTGATACAGGGAAAATCATATTCCCTGGATATCAGAGGAAATGCATTTACCAAAGATATGGTCATTTTATTTGACGACGGCATCTCAGTCACGGGCAAGGTACAGACACAGGGCACAACCCGCGCCAGGGTCGCGGTGAAGGTCTCGGCAACAGCACGGCCAGGGCAGCATACAATCACCCTGCAGACCCGACGCAGCAACTCTTCCGTGACAACTATGGACATGCCGGTACGCCGCATCCGGGGAACAGTGGAGGTGGTCAAAAAAAGCACACCTCAGCCCTACAGGGAAACACCCGGCCTCGCACCCGCCGCACCCGTCAGTGTCCGAAAAATCACGCCCTCACCACTTATTTTGGGTCGGGAATACATGCTCAACATCCAGGGAAGCAACTTTCCCGAAAACATCGAAGTAACCTTTGACAGGGGAATGCAGGCCAAGGGAAAGGCTCGGGTCATCAACCCAGGCAAGGCCATTATCCGGGTACTGGTTGCCCCTAATGCCCGTATCGGCAGGCACGCGGTATTTGTCCAAAAGAAACAAGACGAGGTCACCCGGCTGACAGATATGCCTGCGCCGGCGGCAAAAGGGTTTGTTCAAGTCAAAGATGCACCCTTTGCTCCACCTGTTCTTACCCTGCCGCAACCGATTCTGCACCAATCGCCCCGCATGACCTCCATGATTCCCAACCGCTGGGTCGCCGGCAAACGATACCGGGTGACTGTTTTCGGCAAAAAACTCGCCGCTGTCACCGCCATTTCCTTTGGCCGGGATATTCACATTGACGATCTGGAACACCAGGGAAACAGCAAGCTCAACTTTACCGTCCTGGTTGATGATGATATCCGCCCCTCGGTACGCATCGGCCGGATCAGCAGTGATTCCCGGCAGGGAAAAACCGCGCTCCGGGCCTGGATCATGTCGCCGCCAAAGCCGGCCAAGTTTCCGCCCCTGCGCTGGAGCCATGAACAACAGATGGACATCCGCAAGGGAGCCATCTTCCTTGAAGATCCTGTCTGGCATTACAGTGGAGATGTTGCCAACCAGGATCATCCGGTTCCCGTACTCAACGATGCCACCGTCTTTAACTGGCGGGAACAGACGCCGGGCCTAGCCGACCGTTTTGAAATCCGCTTTCTGACGCCCGGGGGAAAGCTGATCTATAAAAAAATAATAGCGGCAGGCATGTATGCCGCCTACACCACCTCCTATAAACCGGACAGTGGTGAGCTGATGCAGCTCTTCAAGGCAATGGACAAGGCTCTCCCCGCTGGCAGTAAGGTACGCGGCAGACACGGTCTGAACCACAAAGCCGTAACCCAAGCCGTCCCGGCCGGTATGCCGGCCAAGCAGGAACTTCCCCGTTCCATGATGGACGGCCCGGGTATTGAAGGTCTTCCAGGCAGCGCATCCGCAGGACACGGTCCCGGAGCGTTGACGCTTGCCGAGCCGAATTTTGCCCCATCGCCGGAAGTACAAAAGGAACGGCTTTCTTTGCGGGAGCAATATTTCAAGAATCACGGAGACGAGATCAACATTCTCTGGCAGGTGGTGGGATATAAAAAATTTGTTGTCTCTTCGCAAAAGAAATCTTCCTCGAAAAAAATTATGCCCGGCAATATCTCTGGACAAGCCTTTGGCGCTTCAGCGCCGAAATTTGTTATTGCCACCGACAAAAAACAGGCCGGTGAAGATGTAGAAATAGAAATTTCCGAACAATGGCCCCTGCGCCTGCCGGATAATCTGCCGGGCGGGGTCGGTTGCGATGAAAAAAACCGGGTCAGCCTGACTGTTGATTTCCGGCGGCCCGATGGCGCTGAACATAAGGTACCGAAAATAAAAAAAGATAAAAAAAATAGTGGACAGGACCACAATATTTATGTCGGTGACACGGTGCTGCTTTCCGGATCAGGAATATCTATTACCAGCTCCCCCTGGGCGGTTTCCGCAAAAACAGACTATCAGAAGAAATCCGGACAGATAACCGACGCCGGCTATTCATTCAACAATGTCATCCTCGACTGGGGCGATGGCACCTGGCAGTCGTTACAGACCGAGGCCGTGCCGTCGGCAGACAACAAGCATACTGATCTGCCCGGCTGGCAGACAACCGATGCCATGAATTTTCATACCGAGCATGTCTATACCGATTCGGGCAAATTTCCCATCCGTATCTTTGTGGTCCCCCAGGACCAGATGAACCAGGTGGACTCTATTGTCAAGTTTCATCGCTATATACCACCCAACCAGGCAACCAGTGCAGGAACCGGCAAAGAAAAAAATACGGAAAAGAGTGTACAGGACCTGGTAAGTACGCCATCTCCGACAGGCTCCGGAGCCATGGCCGAGATGGAGATGCCCGGCTCCCGGATTTTCATGCTTTACTGCAATCCGCTGCCCATCACCATTATCCAGGACACCGATGCCACCGGCCCGCTTCATCTTGCCTCGGTGGAAATCACCTCGTTCTCCTCAGATGACAACACCCCCGTCAATACAGGAAAATTCACCCCGGCAAACGGGTACGGAATACAAAAAAAACGGGGAAAAAAGCAGCAGACACAACATAAAAACCTCTCTGCTGGCGTGGCGACCGGGCCGATTTCCCTGAGCGCTTCCGACCAGAAAACCGGCAAGGCCGCGATTACCAGCTTTGGCGAGGACACCAGGGTCTCTACCTGCGAGGGCGGCCTGTGGGCCAGGGGCAAATTGCACTATTACGGCCAGGGCTATGCCAGAGTACAGTGGCTGGTGGACGGTGTGGTTGTGAAAAGCCGCGATATGAAAATAGGACCGTCCAAATTGCGTGCCGGCCTGCAAAGTTCGGACAAATCCACCTGGGGCGACCCCCTGCTTTCGGATGTCCGCCTTGACTCACCGCGTCTGCCGGTCAAGGATGTCGGCATGCACCGGATGACTATTACGGTTTCGGTGATCCCGGACCCCACCTGGTCCATGGTCAATAGTGTGGCCTTCAGGAAATCACTGGCCTCGTTACAATCGGCTGGAAAAACATCCGCCGGCACACAACAGAAAACACTGGTCCCCATGGGCGGCAGGGGATTGCGTCCCTCCTTGCTGCCAAATACCACCGCACAGGGTACCATCAGAAAATCATGGCGCAACGGTTCCGAAACCATATTGGATAACCTGCGCAAGGTCACCCGTAACATCGGTTTCAAGCCCGGCCGCAACATGTTTCTGCCGCCCTATTCGGTGATTGCACCGGAGAAAAAATACCTGGTCAGTAAAAGCACCGGGGATATACCCTGCCGATTTCTCTTTCCCACCAGGGAGGGCACATTTGAGGTCATCAGCCTCAAACAGCTCAAAAAACAAAGCAACAGCTACAGTGGAAGCGGCAAGTTTATATTCAAGCTGCCGGATGGCCCCCACTCGGTGTCCGAGCATTATGCCCCCATCACCTTCGATGGATGGCAGGCGCCGGACGGTGAAGAGATCAGCTCCGGTAAACTGACCCAAACCCTGAACGAGGAACTCCCCCAACTGCCGGGCATGCGAGGTACCCTGACCGGGCTTTCAGGGACGGCCGGCGATCATGTCAACGCAATCATGGATATGATGGTGAGCGATACCACCATCCGACTGACCGGTGCGGAAAAACCGCAGCAATGGATCGGTGTTTCCGCACCGATAACCCCTGAAGGTGACTGGTATGCCGACTCGCTCACTTTGGGAGAAAGTATGATCGGCTGGTCCATGACCTCCATCGAATCAAAGGATGTTCGCCTTGATTTAAGCCATGGCAAAGGCGAGGCTCCGCATGGTAACGGTGGAACTGACTGGGTAGGCATCAACCTCGGCTCCGCCACTTTGCATCCCTACATGTTCAACCTGGCCGATGTTCCCCTGCCGGTCACGGGCTGGAACATCACTGCGGACGGCCTCAACGGACAGGCAGAGACCGGCGGCTTCAGCCATGTATTCGGCGAGGGTTCCATCGGCTGGTCAAGCCTGAAGATCAACGCCTCTCATTCGGGGTTAAATGCGAATTACAGGGATTTTTTCGTAGAAATGGCCTGGCCCCGCATTCGTATTACCGGGAAAAACACCCATTACAGTTATTCACCCGGCAGCGAGGTGGATGTGCAGCTCGGTCTGGACGGTGATCTGCCGACCGTAAACGAAGATTACGGAACCATTGCCGCCGTCATCACCCCCAAGATATTCCAGCATTTTGATAATGGCTGGGGTCTGATGACCGATACGGAATACTCCTTTCGTGATGAACAAGGCGAAGTCTTTGCCGACGGGATAATGGTCAACGACCTGCTCTATACCATCTACGGCACGGCTGAATACAACGGCCAGGCCGTTCCGCTCAACATCAAAGGACAGGTAGGCGGAGCCGACGAACTGATCTCCGGGGTCAAGGTAACGGCCGGCGGCAAAGGAGAGCAAAGGCTCGGCTTTGATTTCACCACAGAGTTCTCCATGGAGGGGATAGGCCGGGCGGAAGCGCCGGTGCATAACCTCTATGGCATCAACCGGGTCAGCAACCGTGATCCATGGAGCAAGGGACCGGAACACCCAGCGGAAATTGTACTGAAAAACCATTTCCCGGAGACCAATCAGGCTGCCGATAACGAGTACCGGGTGAAATACAGCCACGGTTCATCACTGGTGGCATGCCGGGGCCGCAGACCTGTTCTGCTGGCGGCCAGCAGCTATCAATCTGTCATGAGCGACGGATGGAGCAATACGCCCCTGCTGGCCATGAGTGGTGGCATCTCCGGCGGAGGTTGCGGCAACGACACCTTTGGCGGCCATGTAGACACCCACATGTTCGGGGCCAATACCCCGGCCATTGTCGGTACCTTCCGTTTTGGCACAAATAACGGCTCCAAGTACTGGCTGGGTTTTCTCCAGGGCGACAACCTGCATATTCCGATCTACGCTGATGTCTTCATCGAAATGATCCAGGGCGGCATGGCCTACAACTTCGATCATGACGCCTTTAGCCGTGATGGAGGATTTAATGCCTGCCCGACTCCGGGCAAGGGCCTGCTCTTCTCAGCCGGACTTGGAGTATCCATTGCGGGAAATGATGATATCAAGGCCGACGGTGTGCTGACCATCCAGCCTGCGGACAGCTTCTACGAGATGCTGCTCCATGCCGAACTATTCGATGCTGCCGATCTCAGGGGACGGCTGCGGTATTACCACTCCGCCTTTGACGGCGAGCTCTGGGGCGATATAAACTTCTTGTCGGACAAGGTTCGTATCCACGCCCCGGAACACTCCACCGGCCTGCATGCAGATCCGGACATGTGGTTTTTCCATGTCGGCACAGTTACCAACCCGATCCAGGGTCATGTGATGATAATCGACGGCAGGGTCTACCTGATGTTAGGCAATAAAGATGAATTCAAGATAGGCGTGGAAGATACCACCCGCATTGACAAATCATCTGGAGGATTCGGTATCGCCGCAAATCTGGTTATCAATGGAGCTATTAATATAGGACTTTCGCCCCTGCGTCTTGACGGCCGTTTCGGTGGTAATCTCAACGGAAAATTTATAAACCCGATTAAGGATATAGGTATCGGTCTCGACGCCGATATCCTGATAGGTTGCTGCAGTCCGCCACATTTTGCTCTCGGGTTCGATGTTTCCTGCTGCTGTGTCAAAGCAGGGGCAACAATTGGACTGATACCGGCAGGATTTTCTCCCTGGGCCGAATGTAGCTGCTGCCCGTGGTAACCAGACTGCCCGTGACCGATAACCGATAAAGAACACATAGATAATATATTCCAATCATTACCGATAAGGTGGCAATATGCACATTCTTGATAGACAACAGACACAGGCACGATGGTGTTCTTTATTGATCCTGTCCATCTGCATGTCACTGATCATACCACTCTGCCCACAGCCCACAGGTGCAGCACAGAACCAGACCGCCATGATGACCGTTTGCTTTGGGGATGGCCGGGTGGGTTTATTCTGGCCGCCTCACCCACTCTTTTATAAGGGCGGCGGCTGGGAGCTACAAGACCGCCAATCCGGAAAAATTGTGGCCCGCTGGGATGAGGCATCGCTTGAGCAGGGGCTTTCCTCGCTTGATCCTGACCATCAGGAAAAACTACGCTCCTATTTTTCGCAGATGCAGACGAATAAAAAACAACAAAAAACCATGACCTCTTTTCTATTGATGGGCGGCATGAGTGATTTCGCCACCGCCCGAAAACTCGGCATGGCAACGGTGCTGCATAATGTTCCGGCCGGCAGTCACAGATACCGCCTGTATATCCTGGATAAGCATGGAAAACGCATCGGCAGACAAATCAGCAGTCGGCCGGTGGACAGCCATATCCGCACCCCGCTTCCCTTGCCGATCAATGACCTTAAGGGAACCAGTGAAAACAGCATAACCAGCCTTTTCTGGACAACACCCGCCGTCGGGCATACCATCCCGGCTCCCCTGATCAAAATCAGTCGTACCGGGAAAGACAGCAAACCCATGAATATTACACCGGAGCCGGTCTGGATTTCTCCGGACCGCGACCCGGCAAAGGCAGCTTATGTGGATACAATGGCCCCCCTGGAGACCCGGCTGACCTATACCATCCGGCGCATGGATATATTCGGACGACTGTCCGAACCGGCCACGGTCACGGTGTTGAATGAGGATGCCGCAGCCCTGGCACCGCCTGTACATATCACGGCCAAGGCGGGTGAAGGGGAGGTGGAACTGCACTGGCAGGCAAAGAAAAATCCATATACCAGAGGCTATGTGATTGAACGCAGCCGCAGGGAAAATGGATTGTATGAGGTACTGACACCCAAGGGGGTGGAGTCGGATGATACTAATTTTACCGACAAAAAAGTACGGGCAGGATTTAGCTATTACTACCGGGTACGCTCGGTTGGGCCACGGGGGGACGTGGGGCCTGCCCCGGACGCGGTTTCGGTCATGGTGAAAAACAATGGCGAACCGGACAGTCCGGAAGAACTCAAGGCCGAAGTCCAGCCCACCCGGGTTATCATGCGCTGGCAGGCCATGCCGCTGCCGGTGGCCGGGTACATTATTGAAAAGAAAAAAGAAAACACCTGGGTAAGGATCAATTCCCGGCTGGCCACCAGACCCGAATTTGAAGACCCGATCAACCTGGGCGATTACGGCGAGCGTTCCTACCGGGTCACGGCCGTGGCCTTCGGTAATATCACGAGCGACCCCGCCGGTCCGGTTACGGTAAGACTTCCGGGCCATGCCCTGATTCCGCCTCCGACCCTGCTTGATATCAGCAGTACAAAAGGACGGGTGATCCTGCAATTTCAGGCAGGGAAACCCGCGCAACAAACCGATGGAATCCTTCTTGTCCGGGGCAATGATATCGGCGATCTCGGCCTGATCATCAACCGGGATCTCGACGGTGATGCCAAAAGCTACACCGATAAAATGGTAAAGCCTGGTGAAGATTACTGGTACGCACTCATTGCCGTGGACAAAGATGGGCACCACTCAAAAATGAGTAACAAACTCTTTGTCATTGTCACCTCTTCCAAAATTCCCATCCCGGACCGACCGGATGCAGAGCTTAAGAAAAAACCTTTCCGGAGAGTGGTCATCAGTTTTGATAAGCCGGAAAAATTTCTGCGGGCGGCGGTAATGCGCAAGGTAAGTGACGGCCCATGGACCACCATTGCCGCAGACATTGCCGGAGTGGATCATATCGTCGATGCGGATCCACCACTCAGCGGGGTGGTGGGCTACCGACTATGCTACCTCGATGAAAGCCGCCACTGGGGAGAGCCGTCAGGGGTCACAACCATAACCATGGATCAGGAATAAAGCCAATACCCCGGCACCAAAAACGCCGGGGCGTTTTCTCCCTTTGGTCCTGCCACGGGAACCAAAGGACATGCCCATCCGTACCGAGGCATTGGTGAAGAAAATGAATAAAGATAACATAAGACATCGTCGTAAAAAGTCTTCAAATCCGAAATCCTGCCCATCTCGTCATTCCCGCAGGCTGTTGGGCGGGAGATAAGCGCAGACTTCGATCCAGTTGTTTCACGGCCTTATGGACCCCCGTCCCCGACAACAAAATTAGGGGATGACACTGCCCCGGGGATGACGGATTTAAAGATTTTAACTGCCTTGTGACTTTTTACGAAGCCATCACATAAACTGAAGTTTAGAGTTTCATAAGCCCGCCACTAACCTGGCGGGTTCGGCGTCGTTGCCGTCATATTGTTCTTTGACATT
>CAZURY010000056.1:0-7669 GCA_964623145.1 uncultured Desulfobulbus sp.
TTCGGCTGTTTTTCTGCTTGAGAAAGTAGATAAAATAGCCGTTGACCTTACCGATATGATTGAGCGTTTCTCTGTACTGAGCCGGCTTGTTGCCCACAATTGAATACTCGCCGGCATTCCAGGCCGAAACCACCAGGTCCAGTTTACCTTTGTGTTGATAATTGTATTTTGCAATTAAATAGCAGGCGAGAAGAATATTTACAGCAGGGTTGTACAGATCATCAGGTTGCAGGTTTTGTAATGTTCTCCTGCTGACATAACGAAAATGGGTGCGTTTTTGCAGAAGAGCCGTTGCTGCCTGCTTTCCGGTTGCATAGATAATCTGAGTCAGTCCGCGGGCGCCCTTGTTTGATCGCGCACGCGGCTCTCCATTGGATTCAGCCAGGATAAGAGCCCTGATAAAATCCGCATTCACCTTGTGGTGCGGCCGGAAATAGGAGAATGCGCAAAAATAGTTGATGAGATAGTTATAGCGGGACAAACGTTTTTCCTGCTCATGGCTCACCCTGATAGCCCGGTATTTTTTTACATAATGGTTAAGTGATGCGCCTGCCGCTGTGGTGGCGCTCCAGGAAAAGACAAAACAGAGCAGGGCAATAGCCGCAGTTTTACGGCAGCGGCAAGGATTCATTGCTGGTGCCCCTTCCAGAGAGTATCCTTGGGATCCAGTGAGAAAAAGAGTTGCAGGGCATCGCCAAGCAGGAGAAAATCCCTGCACCCGACCGTCTCCCGAATGGAATGCATGGCCAGGCTCGGCACTCCGACGTCAACGGTTTTTATCCCTGTTTCAGCAGCAGTGAGGGGGCCAATGGTTGAGCCGCAAGCCATGTCGCTGCGCATGACAAAATCCTGTGCAGCTATCCCGGCCCGCCTGCAGAGAGCGCGAAAAAAGCCTCCGGTAATGGCGTCGGTGGCATAACGTTGATTTGCATTCCATTTAATCACCGGACCCTTATTAAGAAGGGGCAGGTGTTCGGAATCATGCTTGTCAATAAAATTGGGATGGGCGGCGTGGGCATTATCCACAGAGATAAGCAGTGAGCGTGAAAGCATTTGCATGTGTTTGGCTGTTTCAGGTTGCAACCGATGGAGGAGCATGGAGAGAAACGGGCCCTGGGCACCGGCTGCGGACACACTGCCGACTTCTTCATGGGGGTTGAGAATGACAAGTGAATTTTCTGTGGCCGGCGCAACGCACAGGGCGTCAATAAGGGTATAGCAGGAAAGCAGATTGTCAAGCCGAGCACCTGCAAGGAAATCGCCCTCCAGCCCGATACGAGCAGGTTTTATGGCATCATAGAAGAATAGATCGTGGCCGAGTATTGTATCTATATCCGCCTTCGGGTGTTCCTGTGCAATTTGTCGTTTCAGTATGTTGCTCAAGCTGAGATCCTCTTCCGGGCAGAGAAGCAGGGGGACAAGATCGGTTTGTTTATTTATTGATTTTTTCTTGTTGGCTTCCCTGTCTAAATGGATGGCAAGGCTGGGAATAACGGCCACAGGACGTTTAAAGTTGACCAGGCCTGTTTGCAGAGCGCCCGTAGTATCCAGCCAGGTTATGCGACCGGCCAGCGAAAGGTCCCGATCAAACCAGGTGGCAAGCAGAGGACCACCGTACACTTCGACGACCAGTTGCAGCATGTTGTTTCGTTGACGCGCCGGATTGGGCTTAACCTTGAGGCAGGGGCTGTCCGTATGGGCTCCGGCAACCCTCAGGCCGGTATCTTCAAGAGGTAGACCGCTTAAGGTGAGCGCTGCAATACCGGCATGATGATTGACGATATAATACTTACCGGCTCCGGGTGATGTCCACTCTTCTGTCGGTTTAAGTTCTTTAAAACCTTTTTCCTGCAACAGGTTGACCAACTTGTCTGTTGCATGCCAGGGTGTTGGGCTGCGCTGAACAAAATCAAGCAGAGAATTGATTTTTTTATCTCTCTCAGTCATGTTTTTTATGGCCATCTGTTTTTTCTTTTGTTGTTCTTTCCAGACACATGTTTATATAGTGTAGCGTAGCCCGAGCAGGAATGCAAACCTACTTCCTGCCGGATAAAATCGTATCAAATGATTCCATGGAAAAGGTTGTATTTGAGGATAATCATGTTTAATGCTGAACATCTGCTTGGCAAGATTGTGCGGGAAACATTTGGCAATACAGGTGGCGGCTCCGGCCTGATGGATTCGTTGGGGTCCGGAGCGGGCCTGATGACGGTCATTGGACTCGGTGTCGGAGCCTATGAAATTCTATCAGAACAAAAAAAACAGGGGCCAAATGGAGGCGCGACGCCACCGCCGCCCCCCATACCGCCTCAAGCCTCTGCTCCACCACCTCCTCCTCCCGGGACCGGTCGGTCGTCTTTTTCACCTGCCGGTCAAACAATCCCACGTGAGGGTGAAAACTCCGAATTAACTCCTGATGAACTTGCTCACCGAATGATTCAGGTCATGATCGCCGCCGCCCATGTCGACGGATCCCTGGATGAAGATGAGGAACGGGCCATTCTGGATAAACTGCGCGGTGCGGAGTTGAGTGGCGAGGAAAAGATGTTTCTTCTTGACGAGCTGCACCACCCCAAGACAGTTGTTGAACTCACCAAGGGGATAACCGATCCCGCATCGGCAAAGACCATGTATCTTCTGGCTGCCGGAACCATAAAAGTGGATACCGATGCCGAACGGCAATGGTTGGATGCGCTTGGGCATGCACTTGGTCTCAGCGCCGGGGTGCGGGAATTTCTTGAAGAACAGGCAGGAGCAAGTTAGTAAATCCTCCCTTCCCGGCATTGCCAAGGTACTGTCCATCCGAAGAAAGCGCTGTCAGAGGGCCGGGCCGGGATCATTTTTGGATGCGTTGGTATGTTTTTATCGTTCAAACATTGAGGCTATGCCGCCGATGACCGATCCTTCGCCAACGGTCTGGCCACCCGTCTGGGGAGCGGCCTGGTAGATACGCCCGGCAAGTCGGGAGAAAGGCAGGGACTGGAGCCAGACATGCCCCGGCCCCTGCAGGGTGGCAAAGAAGAAACTCTCACCTCCGAAAATGGCAGACTTCACATTGCCGACATACTCGATGTCATAATGGACTGTCCGCGTCAGGGCGACCAGACAGCCGGTATCAACTCGCAGCACTTCCCCTGCGCGCAGTTCTTTTTCGATAATAGTGCCTCCTGCGTGAACAAAGGTAAGTCCGTCGCCGTCAAGTTGCTGCATGATGAATCCTTCACCACCAAACAGGGCAGCGCCTATTTTTTTCTGAAAAGCCACTCCAATGGATACGCCCTTGGCCGCGCAGAGGAAGGCATCTTTCTGGCAGATGATCCGGCCATTGTATTTTTTCAGATCCAACGGAATAATTTTACCGGGATAAGGGGCGGCAAAGGCTGCCTTTCCCTTGCCTTGACCTGTATAGGTAAACATGGTGACAAATAGTCCCTCACCCGAAATCAATCGCTTACCCGCCCCTAACATCTTATCGAAAAATCCGCCGGACTGCGAACTCCGGGAACCATCGCCGAAAATGGTATCCATATTTATACCGTCACTCATATACATCATTGCTCCGGCTTCGGCGACAACACTCTCTTCCGGGTCAAGTTCTATTTCAACAAACTGCATTTCATGGCCGAATATCTCGAAATCAATCTCATGGGCCTGCTGCCCGGAAACCGGCGGCGGATTACCTATGGACGTCGGATTGTTAAGCTCTGCCACTTCTCCGGCAGGCTGCCAGTCGGCAAAGCCTTCACGCCAGACCAGGGTTGATGGGGAATACTGACCAGATGCAATGGAAGCAGCGAGTTGGGCGGTCGAAAACGGGCCTATTGATTTGCCATTGGCGGCAACATACCAGATGGACATATTGGTTACCTCAGTAAATGAGTAGAAAAATAATATTACCTAAATTGAGCGATTTCTGTTCTGGAAATGTTATCTGTGGTATACATTTTTTTCCCTGGTAGAGAAAAGAAAAAAATGAACGTTGAAAAAAAACATATCCTGATCGTCGAACCCTATTATGGTGGGTCGCACAAAAACTTCCTTGATGGTCTCGTCTGTTTCGTTGATCTGCATTTCAGCCTGATTACACTGCCGGCTCGAAAATGGAAAATGCGCATGCAGACGGCAGCGCCCTTTGTGGCTGAACGCATTGCCCGGCTATACAGCAGGGGAGATCAATTTGATGCTGTTTTCTGTTCCACTTTTATTGATGTCGCTGTTCTACGCAGTCTCCTTGCCATGCAGGGTATCCATATTCCTGTTGCCGTGTACTTCCACGAAAACCAGTTTGCCTATCCAGTAAGGATCCGGGATCCGTCCTTTTTTCAATTTACCAGTATCAACTTTACAACAGCTCTGGCAGCAGATCGTCTTTTCTTTAACAGCTTGTTTAACTTAGAATCTTTTATATCGGGAATTACAAGGTTTTTGAACAAAGCTGCCGATATGGATATTCGTTTTTGTTTACAGGATATAAAGAAAAAATCCATTGTCCTGTATCCCGGTATTGATTATTCCATTATTGACCGTCAATCATCTGTGAAGCGTAACCACGAACATCCGGTAATAATCTGGAATCACCGCTGGGAACATGATAAGGACCCGGAAGCCTTTTTTAACGCTCTTTTTAAACTGCAGGAGCAAAAGGTGGCATTCAAGGTTATTGTCCTCGGAGAAAGTTTTAAACAACGACCTGAAATATTTTCTCCGGCTGAGCAACAACTGCGTAAAGATAATAGAATCATTCATTTTGGCTATGTATCAAATCGCAACCAGTATGCTCGTCTGCTCTGCCGCGGTGACCTGATAATTTCAACCGCTCTCCATGAATTTTTCGGTATTTCAATGCTTGAAGGCGTACGGGCAGGATGCAGACCCCTGGTGCCAAATCACCTTTCCTATCCGGAGTTGTTTCCACGGAAATTTCGATATGAACAAGGAGAGCTGGGTAAAGCGTTGACCAATGCACTTGCTGCATTATGTATGAATGACGAAAAACAACGGCAGGGGTATAGGCAAATTGCAGCGCCTTATTCGTGGCCTCTGGTTGCTGAAAACTACCAAAGAGAGTTGACGGCATTATGCGGTCGGTAAAAAGTGCAGCCTCCTGGACAATGCAATGTTTATCCGATAAGATTGATCAGGTAAACAGGTAACCATCCCTGTTATAGGCCATTGAATACAATCAATAAAATACAAGTATAAAAATGTCCAAAAATATAATTCTTATTGGTTTTATGGGGGTGGGCAAGGGGAGAACCGCCCGAATGCTTGCCGAAAAAACAGGCTGTTATACGGTTGATACCGACGACCTTATTGAAACCATGGTCAAGATGAAAATTCGCGATATCTTTGCCCGGCATGGAGAGCCGCATTTTCGTGATCTGGAGCAACAGACGGCAGATTGGTTGCGTAAAAATGTCAAGCACACCATTGTTTCCACCGGCGGCGGTTTTTTTCAGGTAAAGAAACTCCACAAGCTTGGCCTGATTGTCTATCTGCATTCAGATGTTGAGGCAATTATTGCATCCATCAGGAACCACCCAAACGCAAAAAAGAAAATTAAAAAGCGCCCATTGCTCCAGGATCTTGACCAGGCAAAAATACTGTTTGCCAGGCGCCTTCCTCTCTACCGCAAGGCTGCTGACATGGAAATTAATGTCGAGGGTCGGGATATAGAAAGTGTTGCCGATGAAATTATGGGCAGACTGGGCAAAAGATAACCGTTTATTATGGAGCAGAACAATAATTCCCGCTCGCGACAGGATGCCGAACGCGATGCCTGGCTGACCAATTTCTATACGGAAAACCACCTGGCCTATGAAGCCTTCCCCGATAAAGTTGCCTCTCCGGAACAGCTTAATTTCATAGTCCATATGGATGGCGAGCCATACTATTATCCATGTTCGGATCATCTTTTTACCGCCATTATTGAAAAACGGGCCCAGACACAGCTGGCTTCCGCCTATGGTGATATCTGGGCGCGGATACGGGATCTGGTTTTAAGGGCTGTTATTGATCCGTACCGGCAAAAGTACATGCTCAGCCTGTTGTCCATTAAATATGAGCATGAAATCTCCTCACAGGTCCTCTTGCCGACACGGCTTGAAAAAAGGCTGCTTGGGATCTTTACCACCATTTCAGAAATCAACCGCCCCCTTGCCGTGGACCGTGAGCGAGAGAACATGCAGGCGGCACGATTTTTAGCCTCCGGAGAATTCCGGAAAGCCTTTGTCTCCAGACACGGATTACAGATTGATGAGCAGTCAACCTTAAACGAGATTGATCTCCAGGTGCACCTGCTCAAGCTGCAGCGTCTCCTTCTCCTGTCAACAGTGCAGGCCATCTGGCAGGGCGGATATGAAATGACGCAAATCAGGCGGGTAATGAAATCAGCAATTTCCGGTAAAGGATGGGAATGGTTTGCCGACCAGTTACGGGAGATTCTGCTTAGCCGGAAGAGGTCATACCTGCTCTGGATCGCCGGTCAGTCAGGTGAGATTGTCTTTGATCTTGCCATTATTCGATTGTTGATGAACCTTGGCGTCAAGGTGATATTAGCCGTGAAGCAGGACTTTTTTTATCGGGAAATCTCCTTTGGCGACATCCTGGAAGACCCGGTACTGGAAAAAGCAATGGCCGGTGCGACATTAATTACTGATGCGGCAATTTCCAAGAATGAGCTGCTTCGCCTGCTCCATGAGGACAACAAATTACTGGTTATATCTGATGGAACCGGCGAGCAGTTCAATCCTTTACGCACGTCTGTTACCTTTGCCCGCTCTTTTAAAGAGGCTGATATCGTTATCAACAGGTGCCACGGAACCAGCGAGTGCATCGATAATAAATTTCTGTTCACCCGCGATATGATTTCCTTTGTCCGTGAAGATGAAGGGGTTATCCGGGTAACCCTGAAAGAGCATCACCCTGCTGCTCTCCGTTTTTCCGAGTCTGATCTCAGGGCCAAGGCCCAGCACCTTATAAACTGGGCAAGAAAAGAAAAACACAGGGGCAAAAAAATCATGTTTTACTCTGCCATTGTCGGTTCAATTCCCGGCCAACTGGCAATGGCAAAGAAAATACTTAATGTATTTGTTGAACATCTTCGCTCAACCCTCAAAGATGTGGTTATAATTAACCCAGGTGAGCATTTTGAAGAGGGTATGGATGCCGATGACATTATGTACATGTGGGAGATTTTTCAACGCTCAGGGGTCATAGACATCTGGCGTTTTCAGACCGTTGCTGATGTCGAAAAATCTTTTGAACTCATGGGGGAAAAGGTTCCGCCTGAATGGACGGGGAAGGATGCCACCTATTCAACGGGCTGTACCAAAGAAATGGAAATTGCCCTGGATATCCAGAAAAAATATCCGGAAATGCAGTTGATTGGCCCTTCCTGGGAAAAATTTCAGCGCCGTAATGAATACGGAGTCGGTAAACTCTATGACCGCACCCTGGCTGACAGCATGTAGTTTTTAGCGGATGACCGGAGGCAATTGAATTTAAACCCATGTTGTGCTATTCTGCCAGGCCCTTTGACAAAGAGGAGTGATTGGTATTTTACGAGAAAGTTACGAGAAAGGATTGACGACAATGCCGGCCTATTTTTATCTTTTTGATCCAGACTTACGGCTTCTCGAAAAGTAGAGCCCGCGAAGTATTGTATTTT
>CAZURY010000056.1:7769-9152 GCA_964623145.1 uncultured Desulfobulbus sp.
TTTCGTAATCCAAGATTTTCGTAATCCAAGACAACTGTGGCCTGAAAATATGGTCCGGCCATGCTGGTTTATGTCCCTGCAACTGCATTTTATACGACATGGCAAGACCACCGCACCTGCCGGCTGCCTTGTCGGCGCATCAGAGGTGGAGCTGACCTTCGAAGGACGGCAACAGGCCAGACAGCTGGCCGAACGGTTGCCAAAAGGATTGCCCTGCCTGTGCAGTCCCATGTTGCGAACGAGGCAGACTCTGGCCGAATTCAGAGATTCCACCGGGGTACTGGATGTCGAGTTTGATGATCGACTTCGGGAAATTGATTTTGGCTGTTGGGAGATGAAAACCTTTACCCAACTCATCAATGAACAAGCTGATATTAACGGTTGGCAGGAGTATTATCACTTTTGTTTTCCCGGCGGTGAATCAGTAAAAGATTTTATTGAAAGGTTGCAGTCTCTCATTGTTGAATGGCGACAAACGCGAAATAATGACCGTCAGCTGCTCATTGTCACCCATGGGGGAGTGATCCGGACCATGATCTGTCTGCTGCTTGGCCTTGACCATAAAAATTATCTTCTTTTTGACATTAACTATGGTTCATGGAATACAGTTGTTCTACACTCCCACGGCGGTATTCTCACTGGATTAAATAGATGAATGGATTAAATAGATGAGTGGATTAAATAGATGAGTAAAGATAATCCTCTCATACTGGTAACCGGTGGATGCAGGTCGGGAAAATCCGAATTTGCCCGGCAGCTTGCCGAACAGATTCCCGGTCCCAGGCTGTTTATTGCTACCAGTCCCTGTAGCGACAGCGAGATGGCGGAACGCATTCAGCTGCACAAAGAGGCACGATTGCAGGCAGGCTGGCAGACCATTGAAGAACAACTGCATCCGGCAATGGTCATTAATAAAGCAGAAAGCGGCGCAACCATTATCGTGGACTGCCTGACCCTGTGGATTAACAATCTTTTATTTGATGCGGAGAATCAAGGATTGCAGTTGACCGAACAGGATATTGTTTCCCGTGTCCGTATCCTGGCCGAGGCATCGGCGCATCACTCCGGCTCCGTATTTATGGTCAGCGGTGAGGTGGGGCAGGGGATTGTGCCGGAACATGAACTTGCCAGAAGATATCGCGATCTTGTAGGCCGCTGTAACCAATGCATGGCCGCTGCGGCCGATCAGGTGTTTCTGGTGAGCTGTGGAATTGGCCTGCAGCTTAAATGAATACCAAATTAGAAAAAAACAAAAAAAATTGAGATAGTGTAGGTCTGGTTGAGTCCCGCGAAACCGGACATTGATGACGAAAATCTCCTGTCCGCTTTCGCTGCGCTCAAGCAGACCTACTACTCTTAAATGAATATCAAATTGCAAAAAAA